>NZ_JBBCMA010000006.1 GCF_037152535.1 Leclercia sp. AS011 | reverse complement strand
GTAGCGCGGTGGTCCCACCTGACCCCATGCCGAACTCAGAAGTGAAACGCCGTAGCGCCGATGGTAGTGTGGGGTCTCCCCATGCGAGAGTAGGGAACTGCCAGGCATCAATTAAAGAAACCCCGTACCGCAAGGTACGGGGTTTTTTGCCGTCCGGGCAACGCTATTCACATTAAACCTACCCTCCTTGAAACTTTCTCACCTTTCACATGCAGACTCGACATTTGCCCTATTCCTGGTTATTGTCAGCTATCTGGATGTCTAAACGTTTATACGTATGCTGTGAGGATTTAAGGTTATGCCGATTCGGGTGCAGGACGAGCTACCAGCCGTCAATTTCTTGCGTGAGGAAAATGTCTTTGTCATGAAGGCATCGCGCGCTACAGGTCAGGAAATTCGTCCTCTGAAGGTGCTTATCCTCAACCTGATGCCAAAGAAAATTGAGACGGAAAATCAGTTCCTCCGCCTGCTCTCAAACTCCCCGCTCCAGGTCGATATTCAGCTGCTGCGTATTGATGCGCGTGAGTCCCGCAATACGCCATCGGAGCATCTCAATAACTTCTACTGTAATTTCGATGACATCCGTGACGAGAATTTCGATGGCCTGATTGTCACCGGTGCGCCGCTGGGCCTCGTTGAGTTCAACGACGTGGCCTACTGGCCGCAGATTAAGCAGGTGCTGGAGTGGGCCAAAGATCACGTCACCTCCACGCTGTTTGTCTGTTGGGCGGTACAGGCGGCCCTCAATATTCTGTACGGTATCCCTAAGCAAACCCGCAGCGAAAAACTCTCTGGTGTCTATGAGCACCACATTCTGCATCCCCATGCGCTGCTGACGCGGGGCTTCGATGATACCTTCCTGGCTCCCCATTCACGCTATGCCGATTTCCCGGCTGCGCTGATCCGTGACTACACCGATCTGGAGATCCTGGCAGAGAGCGAGGAGGGGGATGCCTATCTGTTCGCCAGTAAAGACAAGCGTATTGCCTTTGTTACCGGCCATCCCGAGTACGATCCCGATACCCTGGCGAGCGAATATTTCCGCGATGTTGAAGCGGGGTTAAACCCGGACGTTCCGTACAACTATTTCCCGCACAACGATCCGCAGAACAAACCGCGGGCTACCTGGCGCAGCCATGGCAATCTGCTGTTTACTAACTGGCTCAACTATTACGTCTACCAGATCACGCCATACGATCTGCGCCACATGAATCCGACGCTGGATTAATCTTCTGACGATCCTGATCCTGTAGCGTTTCAGCTCTCCAGTTAAGGCACCTTCGGGTGCCTTTTTTATTTCCGAAATTATCCCCGTCTTATGAATCAATTTTAATTACATAAATATCAATGGATTAAATGAATTTAAAATTAAAAATGGAAATTGTTTTTGATTTTATGATAAATCCAGATAGTCTTAATTTTGCTGAACGAAAACTACACAACGATCTTCGTTCGCGTGGGGGAAGTGCATTCGGATCAACGACGAGGAGCAGTGCAATGAATCAACAGGCAACCATTATCGATGAACTGGCCTTTAACCAACCGCATGGCGAGCAGGAGCAGCAGGTCCTGACCCCCGATGCCGTTGAGTTTCTTACCGAGCTGGTGACCCGCTTCACGCCAAAACGCAATAAGCTACTGGCGGCACGTATCCAGCAGCAGCAAGACATTGATAACGGAAAGCTGCCTGATTTTATTTCGGAAACCGCTTCCATTCGTGAAGGTGACTGGACAATCCGCGGTATTCCGCAGGATCTGCAGGACCGACGCGTCGAGATCACCGGCCCGGTAGAGCGCAAAATGGTAATCAATGCGCTGAATGCCAATGTGAAAGTCTTTATGGCCGACTTTGAAGATTCGCTGGCACCTGACTGGAATAAAGTCATCGAAGGCCAGATTAACCTGCGCGACGCAGTCAACGGCACCATCAGCCACACCAATGAAGCCGGCAAAATTTATCAGCTCAAGCCCAACCCGGCGGTGCTGGTCTGTCGCGTACGTGGCCTGCATTTACCGGAAAAGCATGTCACCTGGAACGGGGAAGCGATCCCCGGGAGCCTGTTCGACTTTGCCCTCTACTTCTTCCACAACCATAAAAATCTGCTGGCAAAAGGAAGCGGCCCCTATTTCTACCTGCCAAAAACCCAGTCCTGGCAGGAGGCTGCCTGGTGGAGTGAGGTCTTCAGCTATGCCGAAGATCGTTTCGAACTGCCGCGCGGTACCATCAAAGCTACGCTGCTGATAGAAACCCTGCCGGCGGTGTTCCAGATGGATGAAATTCTGCATGCCCTGCGTGACCACATCGTTGGCCTGAACTGCGGCCGCTGGGATTACATTTTCAGCTATATCAAGACCCTGAAAAACTATCCCGATCGCGTCCTGCCGGATCGCCAGGTGGTGACCATGGATAAATCATTCCTGAATGCCTACTCGCGTCTGCTGATCAAAACCTGCCATAAACGCGGAGCCTTCGCGATGGGGGGTATGGCGGCCTTCATTCCGAGCAAAGACAGCGAACGTAACAATCAGGTACTGAACAAAGTGAAGGCCGACAAAGAGCTGGAAGCCAGCAACGGTCATGACGGCACCTGGGTGGCGCACCCTGGCCTGGCCGATACCGCCATGGAGGTGTTCAACCGCATTCTGGGCGATAACAAAAACCAGCTGCACGTGACCCGTGAAGAGGATGCGCCTGTTACCGCCGCGCATCTGCTCGAGCCGTGCGAGGGCGAGCGCACCGAAGAGGGGATGCGCGCCAATATTCGCGTGGCAGTGCAATACATCGAAGCGTGGATCTCCGGCAACGGCTGTGTGCCGATTTACGGTCTGATGGAAGATGCTGCCACCGCCGAGATCTCACGAACTTCTATCTGGCAGTGGATCCACCATCAGAAGACCCTCAGCAACGGCAAACCGGTCACCAAAGCCCTGTTCCGCCAGATGCTGTCGGAAGAGATGCTGAACATTCAGGAAGAGCTGGGCGAGCACCGCTTCAGCAGCGGTCGCTTCGATGCCGCCGCCCGCCTGATGGAACAGATCACCACTTCAGATGAGCTCATCGACTTCCTGACGCTGCCTGGCTACCGCCTGCTGGCCTGATTTCACCACATAACAATAATGGAGCATCTGCACATGAAAACCCGTACCCAACAAATCGAAGCATTACAAAACGAGTGGACTCAACCGCGCTGGGAAGGCATTGAACGCCCTTATAGCGCAGAGGAAGTGGTGAAGTTACGCGGTTCGGTCAACCCGGAGTGCACCCTGGCGCAGCTGGGCGCAGCAAAAATGTGGCGCCTGCTGCACGGTGAGTCGAAAAAGGGCTACATCAACAGCCTCGGCGCGCTCACTGGTGGCCAGGCACTGCAGCAGGCAAAAGCGGGCATTGAGGCGATCTATCTGTCGGGCTGGCAGGTCGCGGCGGATGCCAACCTGGCCTCCAGTATGTATCCGGACCAGTCCCTCTACCCGGCGAACTCTGTTCCGGCGGTAGTGGAGCGGATCAACAACACCTTCCGTCGGGCGGATCAGATCCAGTGGGCGTCCGGTATAGAGCCAAACGATCCGCGATTTGTGGACTACTTCCTGCCGATCGTCGCCGATGCCGAAGCGGGCTTTGGCGGGGTGCTGAACGCCTTTGAGCTGATGAAATCGATGATTGAAGCCGGTGCAGCGGCCGTTCACTTCGAAGATCAGCTGGCGTCGGTGAAGAAGTGCGGACACATGGGCGGTAAAGTGCTGGTGCCAACGCAGGAGGCGATCCAGAAACTGGTGGCCGCCCGTCTGGCCGCTGACGTGCTGGGCGTCCCGACGCTGGTGATTGCCCGTACCGACGCCGATGCGGCGGACCTGATCACCTCCGATTGCGACCCTTACGACAGCCAGTTTATTACCGGGGAGCGCACCAGCGAAGGCTTCTATCGTACCCATGCCGGCATTGAGCAGGCGATCAGCCGCGGTCTGGCCTACGCCCCTTATGCGGACCTGGTGTGGTGCGAAACCTCCACCCCGGACCTGGCCCTGGCTAAACGCTTCGCTGACGCCATCCATGCGAAATATCCGGGCAAGCTGCTGGCTTATAACTGCTCGCCGTCCTTCAACTGGCAGAAAAACCTGGACGATAACACCATCGCCAGCTTCCAGCAGGCGCTGTCGGACATGGGCTACAAGTATCAGTTCATCACCCTCGCGGGCATTCACAGTATGTGGTTCAACATGTTCGACCTGGCGCACGCCTACGCCCAGGGCGAGGGCATGAAGCACTACGTCGAGAAGGTCCAGCAGCCGGAGTTCGCGGCAAGCCAAAAGGGCTATACCTTTGCCTCGCATCAGCAGGAAGTGGGAACGGGCTACTTCGATAAAGTGACCACCATCATTCAGGGTGGCGCCTCCTCCGTGACTGCGCTGACCGGGTCGACCGAAGAAGCGCAGTTCTGATAACGGAAACGCCCGGTGGCGCTACGCTTACCGGGCCTACGTACGGATTCGATGAGGGCAAAGCTATGTCGTGTGGTCTGGAATTGCTGATTGCCCAAACTATTTTGCAGGGCTTCGATGCCCAGTATGGCCGCTTTCTGGAGGTGACGGCCGGGGCGCAGCAGCGTTTTGAGCAGGCCGACTGGCACGCGGTGCAGCAGGCCATGAAACAGCGTATCCACCTCTACGATCATCACGTCGGCCTGGTGGTGGAACAGCTGCGCTGTATCACTGGCAGCATCAGTATTGACGCTGGCTTCCTGCTGCGGGTGAAAACGCACTATACGCAGCTGCTGCCGGATTACCCACGCTATGAGATTGCGGAAAGCTTTTTCAATTCCGTCTACTGTCGGTTATTCGATCACCGCTCCCTGTCACCGGAGCGGCTGTTTATTTTCAGCTCACAGCCCGGACAACGCTTTCGCACTCTGCCGCGGCCGCTGGCGAAGGAGTTCTTCCCGGATCAGGGCTGGGAGGCGCTGTTAACCAAGGTATTAGCCGATCTTCCCCTGCGTCTGCCGTGGCAAAATCGTCCGCGTGATGTGGGGTATATCATCGCCCATCTTTCAGAAACGCTGGGTGCAGACACCCTGCGCAACTGCCATCTGCAGGTCGCTAACGAGCTCTTCTATCGCAACAAAGCCGCATGGCTGGTGGGCAAGCTGATTACCCCGGACGCCACGCTGCCATTTCTGCTGCCTATTCATCGCAGCGATGAAGGGGCGCTGGCGGTGGATACCTGCCTGACCACCAGCGCCGAAGCGAGCATCGTTTTCGGCTTTGCCCGCTCCTATTTTATGGTGTACGCCCCTCAGCCGGGGGCGCTGGTGGAGTGGCTGCGGGAGATCCTGCCCGGTAAAACCACCGCCGAACTTTACATGGCGATAGGGTGTCAGAAGCACGCCAAAACCGAGAGCTATCGGGAGTACCTGCACTATATCGCCCATGCTGATGAGCAGTTTATCGAGGCTCCGGGCATTCGCGGCATGGTGATGCTGGTCTTTACCCTGCCGGGTTTTGACCGGGTGTTTAAGGTGATTAAGGACAAATTCGCCCCGCAGAAAGAGATGACCGCCGCCCACGTGCGCGCCTGCTATCAGCTGGTTAAGGAGCACGATCGCGTCGGGCGCATGGCCGATACCCAGGAGTTTGAGAACTTCGTGCTCGATAAGCGGCAGATAGCGCCGGAACTGATGGCGCTGCTGCTTCAGGAAGCGCCGGGAAAAATCAGCGATCTGGGCGATCGGATTGCCATCAGCCATCTCTATATCGAACGAAGGATGGTGCCGCTCAATATCTGGCTGGCGCAGTCGGAGGGACAGGCTCTCCACGACGCTATCGAAGAGTACGGTAATGCTATCCGCCAGCTGGCGGCAGCCAACATCTTCCCGGGCGATATGCTGTTTAAAAACTTCGGCGTTACCCGACACGGGCGGGTGGTGTTCTACGATTACGATGAAATCTGCTACATGACGGAAGTGAATTTCCGCGAGATCCCGCCCCCGCGTTATCCGGAGGATGAGCTCGCCAGCGAGCCCTGGTACAGCGTCTCACCGGGGGATGTCTTCCCGGAGGAGTTTCGTCACTGGCTCTGCGCCGACCCGCGCATCGGGAGGCTGTTTGAGGAGATGCATGCCGATCTGTTCCGCGCTGACTACTGGCGGAGCCTGCAGACGCGCATTCAGAACGGCCATGTGGAAGATGTCTACGCTTACCGGCGTAAACAGCGGTTTAGCATCAGATTTGCGGTTTAACGCCGGGTGGCGGCTGCGCCTTACCCGGCCTACAAAGACCGGTAGGCCCGTGCAAGCGTAGCGCCGCCGGGCATTGAAGACTTAACGAATCCCACCATACGCCAGCGTCACCTCTTTCGCGGCCTTAATCACCAGCGCGCCCAGCTCGGTCACCCGGTCATCGGTCATTCGCGAGATCGGCCCGGAAATAGAGATCGCAGCAAAGGGCTCACGGTGCTCGTCAAAAATACAGGCTGCCAGACAGCGCAGACCGAGCGCATGCTCTTCATCATCAAAGGAGTAGCCGCGCTTGCGGGTCAACGCCAAATCCTCTTTCAGATGCACCGGCGAAACCAGCGTGGCGTGGGTATAGGCGTGCAGACCTTTACGGTGCAGCAGCCCCGTCACCTGCTCCTCGCTCAGCTGCGAGAGAAATGCTTTCCCCGCCCCGGAGGCGTGCATCGGCAGCTTGCCGCCAATCGGTGCCGACATGCGCATCAGCTGAGTACACTGCACCTGGTCGATAATAATCGCCTGATGATCGCTCTGGTCAAGTACCGCCAGGTTGACCGTCTCCCCGGAGTCCTCCATCAGCTTGCGCAGGATCGGGTGCACGATAGCGAGCAGATTACGGCTCTGCAGAAAGCTGCTGCCGACGATAAACGCATGGGCACCTACGGACCAGTGGCCCAGCTCGCCCACCTGACGGACAAAGCCCAGCTGCTGCATGGTAGTCAGCAGGCGATGGGTGGTGGAGTTCGGCAGACCCGCCTGCTGGGCCAGCTCGGTCAGCGCCACGCTGCTGTGCGATTCGGCTATCCACTCCAGCAGTTTAAGGCCGCGCGTCAGGGATTGAACCTGTCCGCCTGATTGTGCAGCGGTGGTGGCAGCAGGTTTTCTGCCGCGTTTAGCGGGAACGGTGGCGACCATGACAGGCTCCTTTTTCTGTATCGTGGAAATCATTTTCGTTTTATTTGGCTGTTTTGCAACCGGTATCCTTACTGATCGGAGGAGTTATGGTGAACATGTCTCATGTTACCGCGGTGTGACTTTTCCCCTTAGCAAGATTATGCCAGTATGGTCTGCTGGCCTTTTGGCCTGGTTGAGCGTTGTCGGGAGCAAGTGTGAGCAGCAAAGTAGATCAACTTCGTGCGCAGTTAAATGAACGCATTCTGGTGCTGGATGGCGGTATGGGCACCATGATCCAGAGCTATCGTCTGAGTGAAGACGACTTTCGCGGCGACCGCTTCGCCGACTGGCCCTGCGATCTGAAAGGTAACAACGACCTGCTGGTGCTGAGCAAGCCAGAGATTATCGCCGCCATTCATTACGCCTATTTCGAGGCGGGTGCGGATATCGTTGAGACCAACACCTTTAACTCGACAACCATCGCCATGGCGGATTACCAGATGGAATCCCTGTCGGCGGAGATCAACTACGAGGCGGCGAAGCTGGCCCGTGCCTGCGCCGACGAGTGGACGGCCCGCACGCCGGAGAAACCGCGCTACGTGGCCGGGGTGCTTGGCCCTACCAACCGCACCGCCTCTATCTCGCCGGACGTCAACGATCCGGCATTTCGTAATATCACCTTTGACCAGCTGGTGGCCGCGTACCGTGAGTCGACCCGGGCGCTGGTGGAAGGCGGTTCCGATCTGATCATGATTGAAACGGTCTTCGATACCCTCAACGCCAAAGCCGCGATTTACGCGGTAAAAGAGGAGTTCGAGGCCCTGGGCGTGGACCTGCCGATCATGATCTCCGGCACCATCACCGACGCCTCTGGCCGTACCCTCTCCGGGCAGACCACCGAAGCCTTTTATAACTCCCTGCGCCACGCCGATGCCCTGAGCTTTGGCCTGAACTGCGCCCTGGGGCCGGACGAACTGCGCCAGTACGTGCAGGAGCTGTCGCGCATCGCCGAATGTTACGTGACCGCCCACCCGAACGCCGGCCTGCCGAACGCCTTCGGTGAGTACGATCTCGACGCTGCAACCATGGCGGCGCAGATCCGCGAGTGGGCCGAGTCCGGTTTCCTGAATATCGTTGGCGGCTGCTGTGGCACCACGCCGGAGCATATCGCCGCCATGAGCAATGCCGTGGCAGGCCTGCCACCACGCAAGCTGCCCGAGCTCCCGGTAGCCTGTCGTCTTGCCGGTCTTGAGCCGCTGAACATCGGCGATGAGAGCCTGTTTGTGAACGTCGGGGAGCGTACCAACGTCACCGGTTCCGCGAAGTTCAAGCGCCTGATCAAAGAAGAGAAATATGGCGAAGCGCTGGACGTTGCCCGCCAGCAGGTAGAGAGCGGCGCGCAAATTATCGATATCAACATGGATGAGGGGATGCTCGACGCCGAAGCGGCGATGGTGCGTTTCCTCAACCTGATCGCCGGTGAGCCGGACATCGCCCGCGTGCCGATCATGATTGACTCCTCCAAATGGGAAGTCATCGAAAAAGGGCTGAAGTGTATTCAGGGCAAGGGCATCGTCAACTCCATCTCGATGAAAGAGGGCATTGAGGCCTTTATCCATCACGCGAAGATGGTGCGCCGCTACGGTGCCGCCGTGGTGGTGATGGCCTTTGATGAAGTGGGCCAGGCGGACACCCGCGAGCGCAAAATTGAAATCTGCCGCCGCGCGTACCAGATCCTGACCGAAGAGGTCGGCTTCCCACCGGAAGACATCATCTTTGACCCGAATATCTTCGCCGTCGCCACCGGGATCGAAGAGCACAACAACTATGCGCAGGACTTTATCGGTGCCTGTGAAGACATCAAACGCGAGCTGCCGCACGCGCTGATCTCCGGCGGCGTGTCGAACGTGTCGTTCTCCTTCCGCGGCAACGACCCGGTGCGTGAAGCGATCCACGCGGTGTTCCTCTACTATGCCATCCGCAACGGGATGGACATGGGCATCGTTAACGCCGGCCAGCTGGCGATTTACGACGATCTGCCTGCGGAGCTGCGTGACGCGGTGGAAGACGTGATCCTTAACCGCCGCGACGACGCCACCGAACGGTTGCTGGATCTGGCGGAGAAATACCGCGGCAGCAAATCGGACGAGGCGGCAAACGTACAGCAGGCCGAGTGGCGTTCCTGGGACGTGAAAAAACGTCTGGAATACTCGCTGGTCAAAGGCATTACCGAATTTATTGAACTCGACACTGAAGAGGCCCGCCAGCAGGCCGCGCGTCCCATCGAGGTGATTGAAGGGCCGCTGATGGACGGCATGAACGTGGTCGGCGATCTGTTCGGCGAGGGCAAAATGTTCCTGCCGCAGGTGGTGAAGTCTGCCCGCGTGATGAAGCAGGCCGTGGCCTATCTGGAACCCTACATCGAAGCCAGTAAAGAGAAAGGCTCGAGTAACGGCAAGATGGTCATCGCCACCGTGAAGGGCGACGTGCACGACATCGGCAAAAACATCGTCGGCGTGGTGCTGCAGTGTAATAACTACGAAATTATCGACCTGGGCGTGATGGTTCCGGCGGATAAAATCCTCAAGACCGCGCGTGAAGTGAATGCCGACCTGATTGGCCTTTCCGGGCTGATTACGCCGTCTCTGGACGAGATGGTTAACGTGGCAAAAGAGATGGAGCGTCAGGGCTTTACCATTCCGCTGCTGATTGGCGGCGCGACCACCTCGAAAGCGCACACCGCGGTGAAGATCGAGCAGAACTACAGCGGCCCGACGGTCTACGTGCAGAACGCCTCGCGCACCGTGGGCGTGGTCTCCGCGCTGCTCTCCGACACCCAGCGCGACGACTTTGTCGCCCGAACCCGCAAAGAGTACGAAACGGTGCGTATCCAGCACGCGCGCAAAAAGCCGCGCACCCCGCCGGTGACACTGGCGGCGGCACGGGATAACGACCTGGCCTTCGACTGGTCAAGCTACACGCCGCCGGTGGCCCATCGGCTTGGCGTGCAGGAGGTGACCGCCAGCATCGAAACCTTGCGCAACTACATCGACTGGACGCCGTTCTTTATGACCTGGTCACTGGCCGGGAAATATCCGCGCATCCTCGAAGATGAAGTGGTAGGCGTTGAGGCCCAGCGCCTGTTTAAAGATGCCAACGACCTGCTCGACAAGCTCAGCGAGGAGAAAACCCTCAACCCGCGCGGCGTGGTGGGGCTGTTCCCGGCCAACCGTGTGGGGGATGACATCGAGATTTATCGCGATGAGACCCGCACCCACGTGCTGACGGTCAGCCATCATCTGCGCCAGCAGACCGAGAAGGTCGGCTTTGCCAACTACTGCCTGGCCGATTTCGTCGCGCCGAAGCTGAGCGGTAAAGCCGACTACATCGGCGCCTTTGCCGTGACCGGTGGGCTGGAGGAGGATGCGCTGGCGGAGGCCTACGAAGCACAGCATGATGATTACAACAAAATCATGATCAAAGCGATTGCCGACCGTCTGGCCGAGGCCTTTGCGGAATACCTGCATGAGCGGGTGCGTAAAGTCTACTGGGGCTATGCGCCGAACGAGAACCTCAGCAACGAGGAGCTGATCCGCGAGAACTACCAGGGCATTCGCCCGGCACCTGGCTATCCGGCCTGCCCGGAGCATACTGAGAAAGGTACCATCTGGCAGCTGCTGGATGTTGAAACTCATACCGGCATGAAACTCACCGAATCCTTCGCCATGTGGCCGGGGGCGTCGGTGTCCGGCTGGTATTTCAGCCATCCTGACAGCAAGTACTACGCCGTGGCGCAGATCCAGCGCGATCAGGTGGAAGACTACGCCCTGCGTAAAGGGATGAGCGTTTCTGAAGTGGAGCGCTGGCTGGCGCCGAACCTGGGCTACGATGCCGACTGACATCACTATTCTTGACTACAAACAGGGCGCTCAATGAGCGCCTTGTCTCTTTCTACCGTTTGAAGCCTTATACTTGTGAAAAGCGCAGGCCGAGCGTAGGCCGGATAAGGCGCAGCCGCCATCCGGCAATACAGCGCGCAATGAGCCTCAGGAAAACGTATAACGACAAGGAGAACCTACATCCGTGCTGACTCTGCTACATCTGCTTTCTGCCGTGGCGTTGCTGGTCTGGGGCACGCACATTGTCCGTACCGGCGTGATGCGTGTTTTTGGTGCCCGTTTACGTACCGTCCTCAGCCGCAGCGTTGAGAAAAAACCGCTCGCGTTCTGTGCGGGCATTGGCGTGACCGCGCTGGTGCAAAGTAGTAACGCCACCACCATGCTGGTCACCTCCTTTGTGGCCCAGGACCTGGTGGCGCTGACCCCTGCGCTGGTGATTGTCCTCGGGGCTGACGTGGGGACCGCGCTGATGGCGCGGGTGTTAACCTTCGATCTCTCCTGGCTGTCGCCGCTACTGATTTTCATCGGCGTGATATTTTTCCTTGGCCGTAAACAGACCCGCGCCGGGCAGCTGGGACGCGTGGGAATTGGCCTGGGACTGATCCTGCTGGCGCTGGAGCTGATCGTCCAGGCTGTGACCCCCATCACCCAGGCCAGCGGCGTGCAGGTCATCTTTGCCTCGCTGACCGGCGATATCCTGCTGGATGCGCTGATAGGCGCGGTGTTTGCCCTGATCAGCTACTCCAGCCTGGCGGCGGTGCTGTTAACCGCCACGCTCACCGCGGCGGGGATCATCTCCTTCCCGGTGGCCCTCTGCCTGGTAATAGGCGCTAACCTCGGATCCGGCCTGCTGGCGATGCTCAACAACAGCGCCGCCAATGCCGCGGCGCGTCGTGTGGCCCTCGGCAGCCTGCTATTTAAGCTGGTGGGTAGTCTGGTCATCCTGCCGTTCGTCTATCCGCTGGCGAACCTGATGGACAATTTGCCGCTGCCGAAATCGGAGCTGGTGATCTACTTCCACGTCTTCTACAACCTGGTGCGCTGCCTGGTGATGGTGCCCTTTGCCGAGCCGATGGCGCGGTTCTGTAAGCGGGTGATCCGCGATGAACCGGAGCTGGATGCGCGCCTTAAACCGAAGCATCTGGATACTTCGGCCCTGGACACCCCGGCGCTGGCGCTGGCCAATGCCGCCCGGGAAACGCTGCGCATGGGCGATGCTATGGAGCTGATGCTGGAGGGGTTGAAAAAGGTGATGCACGGCGAGCCACGGGAAGAGAAAGATCTGCGTAAGGTCGCCGACGACATCAACGTGCTCTATACCGCCATCAAGCTCTATCTGGCGCGGATGCCGAAAGACGAGCTGGCGGAGGAGGAGTCCCGGCGCTGGGCAGAGATCATCGAGATGTCGCTTAACCTTGAGCAGGCCTCCGATATCGTCGAGCGCATGGGGAGTGAAATCGCCGACAAATCGCTGGCGGCCCGCCGGGCATTTTCCCTCGAAGGGGTCAAAGAGCTGGATGCGCTGCACGATCAGCTGCTCGCCAACCTCAGGCTGGCGATGTCGGTCTTTTTCTCCAGCGATCTAGCCAGCGCCCGTCGTCTGCGCCGTAACAAGCACCGCTTCCGCATCCTCAACCGCCGCTACTCCCACGCACACGTTGACCGACTGCATCAGCAGAACGTGCAAAGTATCGAGACCAGCTCCCTGCATATGGGGCTGTTGGGCGACATGAAGCGCCTCAACTCCCTGTTCTGCGCGGTGGCGTACAGCGTGATGGAGCAACCGGATGAAGATGATGGCCGGGATGAGTATTAGTCTGGATAGCGCCTCGCAGAACTAAACGGCGAGGCGTGAGCAAACACATTACCTGTATTAACGTTGTGGCATAGAGGGTTTGTATAAAATTTTATACAGGGATGTGTTATGCTGTCAGAAAGACCGACACTGAAGCCTGTCGCATGGTCAGGAAGCGCGTTTGCAGGCGGTGCTTGAAGAGCAAAGGAGCCAAAAATGAGCAATAACGTTGATTGTAAAATCCGCCATGTCACAGCGGCAGATGCGAATATTTTTGCTGAGCTGGGTTTTGAGCAAAATGAGGCCACGCGATTGCAGAAGGACGCTGAGAGGGAAGTTGAGCAACTTTTGCTTATCAAGCGCCAGCTTATGCGGGAAATTTCCGCGTGGATCACCGAGCATCATCTCCGCCAGGCTGAAGCTGCTGTAAAACTCAATGTCTCCCGGCCACGGGTATCTGATGTCGTCAATCTTAAAACCAGTAAGTTCACGCTTGATACGTTGGTGTTGATGTTAAGCAAACTGGGAAAACCCGTCTCAGTGACCGTGGGCTGATCTTTTTACCAGCCCAAACCTAAGGTATATTTCGCCTCTACAGGAGAAATTATGCTGCCAACTCAATCCACCCGATTAAACAAATACATTAGCGAGAGCGGGATCTGCTCGCGTCGCGAGGCTGACCGTTACATCGAACAGGGCAACGTGTTTATCAACGGTAAACGCGCCACCATTGGCGATCAGGTCGCCCCTGGCGACGTGGTCAAAGTGAATGGACAACTGATCGAGCCCCGGAACGAAGAAGACCTGGTGTTTATCGCGCTGAATAAACCGGTTGGCATTGTCAGTACCACAGAAGATGGCGAGCGCGACAACATCGTCGATTTCGTCAACCACAGCAGCCGTATCTTCCCGATTGGCCGTCTGGATAAAGACTCCCAGGGATTAATTTTCCTCACCAACCACGGCGATCTGGTGAACAAGATCCTGCGAGCCGGTAACGACCACGAGAAAGAGTACATCGTCACGGTCAACAAGCCGGTAACGGACGAATTCATTCGCGGAATGGGGGCGGGTGTGCCGATCCTCGGCACGGTCACCAGGAAGTGTAAGGTGAAGAAAGAGGCGCCGTTTGCGTTCCGTATTACCCTGGTTCAGGGCTTAAACCGCCAGATCCGCCGCATGTGCGAACATTTTGGCTTTGAAGTGACGAAGCTGGAACGTACCCGCATCATGAACGTCAGCCTCTCCGGCATCCCGCTGGGCGAGTGGCGCGATCTGACCGGCGACGAGTTGATTGAGCTGTTCAAGCTGATCGAGAACTCCTCCTCCGAAGCGAAGCCAAAAGCGAAGGCAAAACCGAAAACCCAGGGCATTAAACGCCCGGTGGTCAAAGCCCCGCAGTCGGAAGAGAAAAGCAAAGCCAAACCGGCCGGGAACGGGAAGCGCTTCACCCAGCCAGGGCGCAAAAAGAAAGGGCGCTGATTAGCGCCTTCCACGGGTGGGAGTATTTGCCGACCAGGAGAATGTCGCCTCTTTATCCACTTTATAAGCCTGCTCTTTTTTAAGCTTGCGGGCTTTTTTAGCGTCCAGTTCACGCTGCGCCATCAGTTTGTCGATGTACTCTTTTTTCACGTGATTGGTTTCGGCGTTGGTCAGCAGTCGGCCATGGGCGATACGGGCGCGATCGAGCAGGGTTTTCAGTTCGCGCTGCTCGCTCTCCGTCATCTCTTTCTGGGTCAATCTCGGTATAGACATAGCTGAAGCCTCCTGTGAGAGGCTTCAGTGTAAAGCATGCCTTCGCTGTCGCGAAGCTGAATTAACCTTCCTTCACCACATCGCGTTTCTTTTGCTCATCGATCGGCTTACCCGACCAGTAACCCGCCAGCAGCGAGCCGGACAGGTTATGCCATACCGAGAACAGCGCGCCCGGCAGAGCCGCCAGCGGCGAGAAGTAGATTTTACCCAGCGCAGCGGCCAGGCCGGAGTTCTGCATCCCTACCTCAATCGCCAGCGTACGGCAGGTGGATTCGTCAAAGCCGAACAGCTTCCCGCCCCAGTATCCGCCCAGCAGGCCGATGGTGTTATGTAGCACCACGGCGATAATCACCACAAAACCGACCGAGGCAATATGCGCCGCCGAACCGGCCACCACGGCGCTGATAATCGCCAGAATGCAGACCATCGAAAACGCCGGCAGGTAAGGCTCGACGGCTTTCACCAGCCGCGGGAACAGGTGGTGGATAACCAGCCCCAGCGCAATCGGGATCACCACGATCTGCAGAATGCTCAGCAGCATTCCCATCACATCTACCTGAATGTGGGCATCCACATACAGACGCGTCAGCAGTGGGGTCGCCACCACGCCCACCAGGGTGGAGACGGAGGAGATGGTTACCGAGAGGGCCACATCCCCTTTTGCCAGATAGATCATCACGTTGGAGGCCGTACCGCTGGCCACGCTGCCCACCAGCACCATCCCGGCGGAGAGGTCCGGCGGCATCTTAAAGGCGATAGCCAGCGCCCATGCCGCCAGCGGCATCACCAGGTAGTGCAGGAAAATCCCCGCCGCGACCGGGGCCGGGCGTGACAGCACGCGTTTAAAATCATCGACTTTCAGGTGCACACCCATGCCGAACATGATCAGCATCAGTAGCGTGGTGACCCACGGGCCAATGGCGGTAAAGGTGGTTGGCGTATAATAGGCTAATACAGAGAGCAGCAGCGCCCATAACGGGAACAGCCGGGTGATGGCGGATAACATATGAATTCCTTGCGATTATGTTGTGTCATGTAGTTATAAAAAAGCCGGGATCGAGCCCGGCTTAGAGATAGTGTTTATCCTGCTAATGAATTTTGTTCAACCAAATTTTCTTCATGATCCCGGGTGAAGGCTTTCCCAGCTCAGCCCAAAGCGGGTGAGATATTTGCGTAGCCGGTCGGCATCATTAGGGTTGGCCTTTTTCATCCGCGAGACCGCAAAGAGTTCGCGCCCGGCCTCGGATAATGAAGCGCTCCGTCGGCAGACCTCCAGCACGGTCTCCAGCTGGCGCTGGTCGAAGAGATCAAGCGCCATCGCCGCGTCTGGCGTGGCGGTTTGCCAGCTCGCCTGTAGCCTGACAATTTCTTCCTCAACCAGCGCTAAAGTGATGCGCCCTTGCTCGGCAAGCGTGGCCATCCGCGCGACAGAGGAGCCCAGTTCACGAAAGTTGCCGCGCCATAACGCCTGAGGTGAATCTGCGAAACGCAGATAGCGCTCGCGCGCCTCTTTGTCGAAGCGAACTTGAGCCTGGGCTTCGGTTGCGAAACGTTGCAGTTCGTACTCCACGTTCGGAGCGATATCCTCCCGGCGCTGCGCCAGGCCGGGTAGGGCAAAACTCCACATATTGATCCGGGCGTAGAGATCTTCACGAAAACGGCCTTCCGCCACCCACTGAGGCATATCCCGGTGCGTACCGGCAATAAGCTGAAAATCGCTCCTAACCTCTTTATCGGAGCCAAACGGGAAGAAGGTTTTTTCTTCGATAGCTTTCAACAGCATGGCTTGCTCGTCGAGGCCGAGCTCAGCGATTTCATCTAAAAACAACACGCCGCCGTCGGCCTCGCGCAGCAGCCCGGCGCGCGGCGTAACTGCCCCAGTAAACGCCCCTTTGACATGGCCGAAAAGGGTCGACATGGCGTTGTCACCCCGCAGCGTGGCGCAGTTTACCGCGACCAGCCTGCCTGACAGCTGATGGCGGGATTGTTTAAGCTGGTAGATGCGGTTGGCGAGGAAAGATTTTCCGGCCCCCGTTGGGCCCGTCAGCAGGACAGGGGCGGTCGAGCGCAGCGCCACCCGCTCAATCTGATCGATCAGGGCATTGAACGTGGCGTTGCGGGTATCAATTCCGGCTTTCAGGAACGAGACAGACTCCTGCTGCTCACGCTGAAAGCGGCTGGTTAATGTGGCATAGCGGCTTAAATCCAGGTCGATGATGGAGTAACGTCCGACAGGGATGGCCTCTTCTGGCGAATTCCTGCTGGCGGGGCCGGTCTGGATCAGGCTGGCAGGGAGATACCGCGCTTCGGTCAGCAAAAACCAGCAGATTTGTGCCACGTGCGTGCCGGTGGTGATATGCACCAGGTACTCTTCATGCTCGGTGTCAAACTGATAGTGGGTGGCGAAGTCGAGAAACGCGGCGTACACCTCTTCAAAATCCCAGGGATCGGCAATGGTGACGGGACAAGCGCACACGGTGGTATGGGGTGAAAGCTGCCTGATATCTTCCGCGATCTGCTCCGCCATCCCCCGGTCCTGTGGCTGGTGGAGCAACTCAAGCCTGTCGACGGGGAGATCGGGCTGCTGGCAAAGCGCGACCGTCGGGCGCCATTTACGTAAACGGTTGGCCCGCTTGCCGCGTTTGTCCATCACCGTGCCCAGCACTCCAATAACCACTCGCCGCTTTTTCATGTTTATCCTGCAAGATAAAAAACGATACTAAAAGATAAAAATAAAATGATGTTTAAGCAATGCCGATGAGCGTCATGTGATTTAAATCTCATTTAATCAATGAGATAGGATTTGCATGTAGACAGGGAGCGCTTTGGCACGCTTCTGGCAATACCTTGTTGTACAGATTCAGACGACCCTGAGGGCGAGCACCATGAAACAAAATGATTTTGACGTATTAACAGCGCAACTCAGTGCACCGGTAAAAATGTGGACCCACGGGGTGCCGGTTGAGCCAGAGGCGCGCGAGCAGCTGCTGAATACCGCGAAGATGCCGTTTATTTTCAAACATCTGGCGGTGATGCCGGACGTGCACCTTGGGAAAGGGTCCACCATTGGCAGCGTGATCCCCACTAAAGGCGCCATCATTCCGGCGGCGGTGGGGGTGGATATCGGCTGCGGGATGATCGCCGTGCGCACATCGCTGCTGGCAGGCGATCTGCCGGATAACCTCCACGGGCTGCGCAGCGCCATTGAACAGGCGGTGCCGCACGGGCGCACCAACACCCGCTCCCGTCGCGACAAGGGCGCCTGGGAAAAGACGCCGGATGAAGTGGATACCCACTGGCGGCAGCTGGCACCGCGCTTCAGGCGGCTGACGGATAAATATCCGCAACTGCTGAAAACCAATAACCATCAGCATCTGGGGACGCTCGGCACCGGGAACCACTTTATCGAGATCTGCCTGGACGAGCAGCAACGGGTGTGGGTCATGCTGCACAGCGGCTCGCGCGGCGTGGGTAATGCCATCGGCAACGTATTTATCGCGCTGGCACAGAAAGATATGCAGCAGCACATTGCCAACCTGCCGGACAGAAATCTGGCCTATTTCCAGGAAGGAAGTCGGCACTATAACGACTACATCGAAGCCGTGGAGTGGGCGCAGGATTTTGCCCGTCATAACCGCGAGGTGATGATGTCGCGCGTGCTGGCCGCGCTGTCGCGCACTGTGCCAAAACCCTTTTTGACCCAGCAGGAAGCGGTAAATTGCCATCACAACTATGTGCAGAAAGAGCGTCATTTTGGCGAGGAGGTGCTGGTGACGCGCAAAGGAGCGGTGTCGGCGCAGAAGGGCGAGATGGGGATCATACCCGGCTCGATGGGGGCGAAAAGTTTTATCGTGCGTGGCCTGGGCAATGAAGAGAGCTTCTGCTCCTGTAGCCATGGGGCAGGGCGGGTGATGAGCCGCACGGCGGCCAAAAAACGCTTCACCGTTGCCGATCAGATCCGCGCCACGGCCCACGTCGAGTGCAGAAAAGATAGCGAGGTTATCGACGAGATCCCGATGGCCTACAAAGACATCGATGCCGTCATGGCGGCGCAAGCCTCACTGGTCGAAATCGTCCATACCTTGCGCCAGGTGGTATGTGTAAAAGGATAAAGCAGATGACAAAGAACGGTGTAGATGTCGCCATGCGCGAGCGCGTGCGGCAGCAACTCAACGACATAGAGCAGCGATTCAATGTGACCGTGCTGTACGCCTGTGAATCGGGTAGCCGGGGTTGGGGCTTTGCATCGCCGGATAGCGATTATGATGTGCGTTTCCTGTATGTGCATAAACCTGACTGGTATATGCGCGTAGAGCCGCAGCGGGACGTGATCGAGCTGCCGATAGATGACGAGCTGGACGTGAGTGGCTGGGAGTGGCGCAAGGCGCTTGGCTTGCTGAAAGCGGCCAACCCTACGCTTATCGAGTGGCTGGATTCGCCAGTGGTCTATCAGCAAAATGACAAGGTGATAACGGAATTACGCGCGCAGGTGCCCGCCTGGTTTTCCCCCGTGCGTGCCCGCTGGCACTACTACTCCATGGCGCGTAAAAACTTCCGCGGTTATTTACAGGACGCAGAGGTGCGGCTGAAGAAATACTTTTACGTCCTGCGTCCGCTGTTAGCGGTGCGCTGGGTGGAGGCCGGAAAAGGGGTACCGCCGATGCGTTTTGCTGAGCTGCTGGCGGGAAGCGAGCTTGATGCGCCGTTACGCCAGGAGATCGATGCGCTGCTGGCGATAAAGCAGCGGGCTGGAGAAGCGCAGTACGGCCCCAGACGCCCTTTGCTGCATGCTTTCATCACCCAGGAGCTGGCGCGAGGCGAAAACCCGCCCACGCTGCCCGACAGCCACGACGGCGAGATAGCTGCGCTGGATTCATTGCTAATGAGAACGGTACTGGCAGGATAAAAAAATGGCCCGGTTCTCCGGGCCATTTTCTGTTACTCAAACAAGTTATGGTGCAGCTTCTGCACGACCTGCTCGGCTTCGGCGCCAGGCACCAGGAAGCACAGGTTGTAGCTGGATGCGCCATAGCAAATCATGCGGATGTTAAACGGCTCCATCACGCCAAACACCTCTTTGCCCACGCCGCTGGCGCGGGACAGATCGTTACCGATGATCGCCACCAGGGCGAGATCTTCTTCCACCTCGACGCGGCACAGCTCCGACAGCTCCATTAGCAGGGACTGGGTCAGCAGGGTATCGCCGGTAGAGGTTGAGCCGGTGGTGTCCAGGGTCAGAGCGATGTTCACTTCTGAGGTGGTCACCAGGTCTACCGAGATGCTGTGGCGCGCCAGAATGCTAAACACTTCCGCCAGGAAGCCACGGGAGTGCAGCATGCTCAGGCTGTGCAGGGTCAGCAGGGTCTGTTTGCGACGCAGGGCGATGGCGCGGAACAGCGGCGGGTTTTCGGTGGTATTGCACACGATGGTGCCGCCCGCTTTTGGATCTTTGCTGGAACCCACAAACACCGGGATATTGCTGCGCACTGCAGGCATCAGCGTCGCCGGGTGCAGCACTTTCGCGCCAAAGGTCGCCATCTCAGCGGCTTCTTCAAAAGCGATCACATCAATACGTTTTGCCGCTGGCACTACGCGCGGGTCGGTGGTGTAGATACCCGGCACGTCCGTCCAGATATCGACGCGGGAGGCCTGCAGGGCTTCACCCAGCAGGGCTGCGGTGTAGTCGCTGCCGCCACGGCCCAGCGTGGTGGTGCGGCCTTTGGCTTCGCTGCCGATAAAGCCCTGGGTGATGACAATCCCTTCCGCCAGGCGCGGGGCCAGCTGTTGGGTGGTCAGCTCAGAGATGGCGGTCACGTCCGGCTCGGCGCGGCCAAAGCGGTCGCTGGTGCGCAGCACTTTACGCACGTCAAACCACTGGGACTGAACGTTACGCTCGCGCAGCACTTCGACAAACAGCAGGGTCGACATCAGCTCCCCGTGGCTGACCAGTTCGTCGGTCAGGGCGGTGGAGGTAGCCAGTGAGGCGGCTTCCGCCAGGGTGATGATATTTTCCAGCAGGCGTTCAATCTCTTCGCTGATGACGCTCGGATCGCGCAGTCGGCTAAGAATATCGAACTGAATTTTGTGCAGCGCTTCGAGCTTAACCTGGCGCTCGCTCGCTTCCAGCCCTTCAGCAAGGGCGACCAGCAGATTGGTGACGCCAGCCGAAGCGGACAACACCACCAGGCGGGTATCAGGATCGGCCAGCACCACATCGGCGCTGCGGTTCATGGCATCAAAATCGGCCACGCTGGTACCGCCAAATTTGGCGACAACAAAACTCGTCATAACAACCTCGTGTCAGGGAAGGAAAAAAGCGACCATGGCACAAGGACAAAATAGTTTTATCGGTGCAGGCGCAAATACCGTGTGTATAAATAAAATGTGCAGGGGATCCTGTCAACGCCGGGATTATGCGGATTTTTCATGCTGCCTTCCATATGAGAAACAGGACTTATAACAGCTATACTTTTGGAGCTTTTGCGCCGCACTTGATACAGGCCAGGCCAATGGCATAAAAACCATCACAATTTTTAGCGACAGAGGCTACAATCGACCGAGGTCACAATTCTCAATTCAGAAGAGTATTGCTATGAAAAATATCAATCCAACGCAGACTTCAGCCTGGCAGGCATTACAGAAACATTTTGATGAAATAAAAGACGTCACCATCGCGGAGCTGTTCGCGAAAGATGGCGATCGTTTCAGCAAGTTCTCCGCGACCTTCGACGATCAGATGCTGGTGGATTTTTCCAAAAACCGCATTACTGAAGAGACGCTGGCAAAACTGCAGGATCTGGCGAAAGAGACCGATCTGAGCGGTGCCATCAAGTCCATGTTCTCCGGTGAGAAGATCAACCGCACCGAAGACCGCGCGGTGCTGCACGTGGCCCTGCGTAACCGTAGCAATACCCCGATTATCGTTGACGGCAAAGATGTGATGCCGGAAGTGAACGCCGTGCTGGAAAAGATGAAATCCTTCTCTGAAGCGATCATCTCAGGTCAATGGAAAGGCTATACCGGTAAAGCGATCACCGACGTGGTGAACATCGGTATCGGCGGCTCCGACCTCGGCCCGTTCATGGTGACCGAAGCGCTGCGCCCGTACAAAAACCACCTCAACATGCACTTTGTCTCTAACGTCGATGGTACCCACATCGCGGAAGTGCTGAAAAACGTGAATCCGGAAACCACCCTGTTCCTGGTGGCGTCTAAAACCTTCACCACCCAGGAAACCATGACCAACGCCCACAGCGCGCGCGACTGGTTCCTGAAAACGGCCGGTGACCAGCAGCACGTGGCGAAACACTTCGCGGCGCTCTCCACCAACGCCAAAGCGGTTGGCGAGTTCGGCATCGACACCGCCAACATGTTTGAATTCTGGGACTGGGTGGGCGGTCGTTACTCCCTGTGGTCAGCAATTGGTCTGTCGATCATCCTCTCCGTGGGCTACGACAACTTTGTTGAGCTGCTCTCCGGCGCGCACGCGATGGATAAACACTTCTCCACCACCGCACCAGAGAAAAACCTGCCGGTACTGCTGGCGCTGATCGGCATCTGGTACAACAACTTCTTCGGCGCTGAAACCGAAGCGATCCTGCCGTATGACCAGTACATGCACCGCTTTGCGGCCTACTTCCAGCAGGGCAACATGGAATCCAACGGCAAGTACGTTGACCGTAACGGCAACGCTGTGGATTACCAGACTGGCCCAATCATCTGGGGCGAGCCAGGCACCAACGGCCAGCACGCGTTCTACCAGCTGATCCACCAGGGCACCAAAATGGTTCCTTGTGATTTCATCGCGCCGGCCATCACCCACAACCCGCTGTCTGACCACCATCCGAAGCTGCTGTCGAACTTCTTCGCGCAGACTGAAGCGCTGGCGTTCGGTAAAGGGCGTGATGTGGTTGAGCAGGAGTATCGCGATCAGGGTAAAGATCCGGCCACGCTGGACCACGTGGTGCCGTTCAAAGTGTTCGAAGGCAACCGCCCGACCAACTCCATCCTGCTGCGTGAGATCACCCCGTTCAGCCTGGGCGCGCTGATTGCCCTGTATGAGCACAAAATCTTCACCCAGGGCGCAATCCTGAACATCTTCACCTTCGACCAGTGGGGCGTTGAGCTGGGCAAACAGCTGGCAAACCGCATTCTGCCAGAGCTGGGTGATAACCAGGATATCAACAGCCACGACAGCTCCACCAACGGTCTGATTAACCGTTACAAAGCATGGCGTGCATAATTTTGCCGTTGTGAAAAATGCCGGGCGGCACTGTGTTTGCCCGGCCTACGTGACCTGTAGGCCCGGTAAGCGCAGCGCCACCGAGCGTTTTTGCACAAAATATAAACAAAAAATATAGATCCCCGTCACATTTTTGCGTTATACAGGAACCTCGCCCCGGAGAATGAGGTGCTGTATGACATCCCTGACTCGCCCGCGCGTTGAGTTTATCTCAACCATTCTGCAGACCGTGCTGAACCTGGGTCTGCTGAGCCTTGGCCTGATCCTGGTCGTCTTCCTCGGTAAAGAGACGGTGCATCTGGCTGATGTGCTTTTTGCCCCTGAGCAAACCAGCAAATACGAGCTGGTTGAAGGGCTGGTGGTTTACTTTCTCTACTTCGAATTTATCGCCCTGATCGTCAAGTACTTTCAGTCTGGCTTCCACTTCCCGCTGCGTTACTTTGTCTACATTGGTATCACCGCGATTGTGCGACTGATTATCGTCGATCATAAATCGCCCCTCGACGTGCTGCTTTACTCAGCGGCGATCCTGCTGCTGGTGGTCACACTCTGGCTGTGCAACTCGAAACGACTGAAACGGGAATAAAAAAAGGCGGCCCGAGGGCCGCCGAATACAGTCACAAGTTGGATTAAGACATCAAGGCAAAGTTGAGGGTTGCAGTGGCATAACAATGAAACTTAACCTTTCACGCCCCCCGCGGTCAGGCCGTTCACCAGCCAGCGCTGGGCCAGCAGGAACACGACGGTGATCGGGATAGCGGAGAGGACAGCGGCTGCGGCAAAGTCGCCCCACAGGTAGTTTTGTGGGTTGAGGTATTGCTGCATCCCTACCGCCAGGGTGTAGCTGTTCACATCACGCAGCAGCAGTGATGCGACCGGCACTTCGGTGATGGCGGCGATAAACGACAGAATAAAGACCACCGCCAGAATCGGCACCGAGAGCGGCAGCAGCACCAGGCGGAACGCCTGCCACGGGGTTGCGCCATCCAGCGAGGCCGCTTCTTCCAGCGAGTTGTCGATGGTTTCGAAATAGCCTTTGATGGTCCAGACGTGCAGCGCGATCCCGCCGAGGTAGGCGAAAATCACCCCACCGTGGGTGTTCAGGCCGATGAACGGCACATACTGACCGAGGCGATCGAACAACGCATACAGGGCTACCAGCGACAGTACCGCCGGGAACATCTGGAAAATCAGCATTCCTTTCAGCAGCGTGGCTTTCCCTTTAAAGCGCATACGGGCAAAGGCGTAGGCGCAGGTGGTGGAGAGGGTCACGATACCGATCGCGGTGATGGTCGCTACTTTAATCGAGTTCCACAGCCACAGCAGGACCGGGAACGGCGGCGGCGTGACGCGGCCATCGGCGTGCTCCACGCTGAAGCCCAGCGCCAGCTTCCAGTGCTCCCAGGAGATGTGATCCGGGATCAGGCTGCCGGTGGCGAAGTTACCCGAACGCAGGGAGATGGCGATAACCATCAGCAGCGGGAACATGATCGCCGCGATAAAAATCAGCAGGCCTAAGTGCGTGGCGAAGAGGCGCAGCTTCTGAGATTTGGGTTGGACCATAGACATGTTCTGTGCCCTCCTTAGTCGAATTTCATGCGTGTGGCTTTCAGGTTCACAATCGCCAGCGCGCCTACCAGCAGGAAGATCAGGGTGGCAATCGCTGCCGCCAGACCGAAGTCCTGACCGCCGCCGCCTTCGAAGGCGATACGGTAGGTGTAGCTCACGAGCAGGTCGGTATAACCGGCTGGCGTGGTGGTGCCGAGACGGTCCGGGCCACCGTTGGTCAACAGCTGAATCAGCACGAAGTTGTTAAAGTTAAAGGCGAAGCTGGCGATCATCAGCGGCGTCAGCGGCTTGATCAGCAGCGGCAGCGTAATCTTAAAGAAGTTCTGGAACGGGGTCGCACCGTCCATCGCCGAGGCTTCGTACAGGTCGTCCGGGATCGCCTTCAGCAGCCCCATGCACAGGATCATCATGTACGGATAGCCGAGCCAGGTGTTGACGATCACGATCATGGTCCGGGCAGTGGTCGGGTCGCTGAACCAGGCCGGTTTGATGCCAAACAGCCCGCTCAGCATCATGTTGATTTCACCAAAGCTCTGGTTGAACAGACCCTTGAAAATCAGAATCGAAATGAACGACGGCACGGCGTACGGCAGGATCAACAGGACGCGGTAAATCGCCTTCCCTTTTAACGCTTCCCACTGGACCAGGCAGGCCAGCACCATGCCGACGGCCACGGTCAGGATCACGGTCAGTACCGAGAAGACCACGGTCCAGACGAAGATGGCGAAGAACGGTTTCTGAATGCCTTCGTCAGTGAATACGCGAGTAAAGTTGTCCCAGCCGATGGTGACGGTATAGCCCGGGCTGAGCTTATCGTCGCCCCAGTTGCCGTCAGCATTCACGGACTGGTAGAAGCCAATCTCATTGTTCGGACGGTACTTCACGCCGGTCTGGTTGTTGGTGAGCGTGCTGTCATCGCCCAGCGTGTAGAGCGGGCGAGTGCCGGAGAACTGGCGCAGGGAGCTCATCACCACTTTGCTTTCGTCCGGCAGCTCGGCGGTGATCTGGGTAAGCGCCTGGCGGTTCTGGGTGATGACACGCAGGTTAGCGCGTTCCCCTTCCGGCAGAGCGTCGGCCTCTTTCAGGGCCAGCTTCTGCTCGCCGCCAAATTTAAAGGCATCGGAGACGTAGTATTTGCCTGCGGCATCGTCGGTCAGCGCCAGCTTCCATTCGTCCCCGGCCGGGTAAAGGCCAAAGTTGAAGGTCTTACCGGCCTGATAAGAACGGTCCATCAGCACCTGCTGGGCGCGCTCTTGCGCGAGCTGGTTGGTGCTGCTGTAGTTGGTGAAGGCAATGGCGATGGTACAAATCAGGGGGAACAGGACAAACAGCCCCATCCCGGCCACGCCCGGATAAACATAGCGCCAGGCGTAGGCTTTACGATTGGCGAAAATATAGAGGCCGACCGCGCTTAAGATCAGCGTCATGGCGGCAAACAGGTACTCCCCCTGGGCGTACATCAAAACAATAAGGTAACCCACCAGCAAGCCCAGCAGACCAATCACTGACCATTTCAGCGCGTCGCTTTGCCACCAATGTTTCTTTTTAACGACATCCATGGGGATCTTCCTCTACAACTGTGAAAACTTATTGTCAGGTGGCGCTCCGCTTACCTGACCTACGGTCCGAGCCGTAGTAGTAGGGCGGGTAAGCGAAGCGCCACCCGCCGCTGTTACTTACTTGGTAATACGACCCTGAGCATCTTTCAGCGCGGCATCCACAGTCTGACGACCGCTGGCGGCGTTGATCACCGCAGTACGGGTGGCATACCAGAAGGCAGCCATCTGCGGGATGTTCGGCATGATTTCGCCTTTCTCGGCGTTGCTCATGGTGGCGGCGATGCGTGGATCTTTCGCCAGTGTCTCCTGGAAGGATTTCAGCGCTACTGCACCCAGCGGTTTATCCTTGTTCACTTCTTCCAGACCCTGATCGGTCAGCAGGTAGTTTTCCAGGAACTCTTTCGCCAGCTCTTTGTTCGGGCTGGCGGCGTTGATACCGGCACTCAGCACGCCAACGAACGGTTTAGACGGTTTGCCGTTGAAGGTTGGCAGCACCGCAACGCCGTAGTTGATCTTGCTCTTGTCGATGTTGGACCACGCCCACGGACCGTTGATGGTCATCGCGGTTTCGCCCTTGTTGAAGGCGGCTTCGGCGATGGAGTAATCGGTGTCTGCGTTCATGTGTTTGTTCTTGATCAGGTCAACCAGGAAGGTCAGACCCGCTTTCGCGCCTGCGTTGTCCACGCCGGCGTCTTTCACGTCATATTTGCCGTCAGCATACTTGAACGCGTAACCGCCATCGGCAGCAATCAGCGGCCAGGTGAAGTACGGCTCTTGCAGGTTGAACATCAGCGCGCTCTTACCTTTCGCCTTCAGCTCTTTATCCAGCGCCGGGATCTCTTCCCAGGTTTTCGGCGGGTTAGGTACGAGGTCTTTGTTGTAGATCAGGGAGAGCGATTCAACCGCGACCGGGTAAGCGATCAGCTTGCCGTTGTAACGCACGGCATCCCAGGTGAACGGGAACAGCTTGTCCTGGAAGGCTTTATCCGGAGAGACTTCCGCCAGCAGGCCAGACTGCGCGTAGCCGCCGAAACGGTCATGCGCCCAGAAGATGATGTCCGGGCCGTCGCCGGTCGCCGCAACCTGCGGGAACTTCTCTTCCAGTTTGTCCGGGTGTTCAACGGTGACTTTGATGCCGGTATCTTTCTCGAATTTTTTACCCACTTCGGCCAGGCCGTTGTAGCCTTTGTCGCCGTTAATCCAGATTACCAGCTTACCTTCTTCAATTTTGGCGAGCGCCGGAGCGGAGATCATCATTGCTGCAAGGGCGGACAATGCGAAAACGCGTGCGCCAGTCTTGATATTCATATCTGCCATCCTTTTTGGTGATGTGCTGTGGATACATGAGGTGGTTCAACGTCGCTCAGTCTCCTTATTTGACATCCTCTTTCCATCCTCCCGCCCCCTACGCCCCACCCCCGTTTTATGTGATCTGCGTTGCATAAAATTGAGTTATGTGTCCCAGCGCACATAAAAGTACGGTGAATTTTGCCAGTGACATCACGAATTTAGCCTCAGCCCCCCAGCCGCGCTGGCTGACTCCTCTCTCTCATCCTCCCGCCTCCTCCCCCATAAAAAAGGCAGGGGGTGGAGGATTCGCGACGCCGCGCGATACCGCATAGTCAGCCCATATTGAATGTTTCTGTCGATGACAGGTTGTAACGAAGGGAGTAGGGCATGGCGAGCGTAGAACTGCGTAACGTAACGAAAGCCTGGGGTGACGTGGTGGTATCGAAAGATATCAACCTTGATATCCAGGAAGGCGAATTCGTGGTTTTTGTGGGCCCGTCAGGCTGCGGTAAATCCACGCTGCTGCGCATGATTGCCGGTCTGGAAACTATCACCAGCGGCGATTTAATGATTGGCGAGACCCGGATGAACGATATCCCCCCTGCGGAGCGCGGCGTCGGGATGGTATTCCAGTCCTATGCCCTCTATCCGCATCTCTCCGTTGCCGAGAATATGTCGTTCGGCCTGAAGCTGGCCGGTGCCAAAAAAGAGACCATAAACCAGCGCGTGACCCAGGTCGCCGAAGTGCTCCAGCTGGCGCACCTGCTGGATCGTAAGCCGAAGGCGCTCTCCGGTGGACAGCGTCAGCGTGTGGCGATTGGCCGTACCCTGGTGGCAGAACCGCGCGTGTTCCTGCTCGATGAGCCGCTGTCGAACCTCGACGCCGCGCTGCGCGTGCAGATGCGTATTGAAATCTCCCGCCTGCACAAGCGTCTGGGCCGCACCATGATTTACGTCACCCACGATCAGGTCGAAGCGATGACCCTGGCCGACAAGATTGTGGTGCTGGATGCCGGACGCGTAGCCCAGGTGGGCAAACCGCTGGAACTCTATCACTACCCGGCAGACCGCTTTGTTGCGGGCTTTATTGGCTCGCCAAAGATGAACTTCCTGCCGGTCAAAGTCACCGCCACCGCCATTGAACAGGTTCAGGTTGAGCTGCCGAACCGCCAGCAGGTGTGGTTACCGGTAGACAGTGCAAACGTCAACGTGGGGGCAAACATGTCCCTCGGGATCCGCCCTGAGCATCTGCTGCCGAGCCACATCGCTGATGTGACGCTGGAAGGCGAGGTTCAGGTGGTTGAGCAACTTGGTCACGAAACACAGATTCATATCCAGATCCCCGCCATTCGTCAGAACCTGGTGTACCGCCAGAATGACGTGGTGTTGGTAAAAGAGGGTGCCACATTCGCTATCGGCTTGCCGCCAGAGCGCTGCCATCTCTTCCGGGAAGATGGCACTGCATGTCGTCGGCTGCACCAGGAGCCCGGCGTTTAAGCAATCCCAATAATAAGCACGAAACCATCAGGTGAAGTGTTCAAAGAAAAGCAATGATCTCAGGAGATAGAATAATGATTACTCTGCGCAAAGTCCCTCTGGCGGTCGCCATTGCGGCAGGCATCCTGTCTGCCCAGGCCGGCGCTGTCGACTTTAAAGGTTATGCTCGTTCCGGCATTGGCTGGACCGGGAGTGGTGGCGAACAGCAGTGTTTCCAGGCAACAGGTGCACAAAGTAAATACCGTCTTGGTAACGAATGTGAAACCTATGCCGAGCTGAAACTGGGCCAGGAAGTGTGGAAAGAAGGCGACAAGAGCTTCTACTTCGACACCAACGTAGCCTACTCCGTTTCACAGCAGAACGACTGGGAATCAACCAGCCCGGCCTTCCGTGAAGCAAACGTGCAGGGTAAAAACCTGATTGAATGGTTGCCAGGCTCCACTATCTGGGCCGGTAAGCGCTTCTATCAGCGTCATGACGTCCACATGATCGACTTCTACTACTGGGATATTTCAGGTCCTGGTGCAGGTATCGAAAACATCGATCTGGGCTTCGGTAAACTCTCTCTGGCAGCGACCCGCTCTTCTGAGTCCGGCGGTTCTGCGACCTTCGCCGATCGTGATGCTAACGGCGACCGTATTTATGACAACGTGGTGCCAAACGACGTCTTCGACGTTCGTTTAGCCGGTATGGAAATCAACCCAGGCGGTACCCTGGAGCTGGGCGTTGACTACGGTCACACCAACATTCCTGACGACTTCTACCTGCAGCCTGGCGCCTCTAAAGATGGCTGGTTGTTCACCGCTGAACACACCCAGAGCATGCTGAAAGGCTTTAACAAGTTCGTTCTGCAGTACGGCACGGACTCCATGACCTCTAACGGCAAAGGTATTCCACAGGGCGGCAGCGTTGATAACGACGGTTCCCTGATCCGCGTTCTCGACCACGGTGCTATCACCCTGGCTGACCAGTGGGACCTGATGTACGTCGGTATGTACCAGAACATCGACCGCGACAACAACAACGGTACCGAGTGGTGGACCGTGGGTATTCGTCCGATGTACAAATGGACACCAATCATGTCCACCCTGCTTGAAGTGGGCTACGACAACGTTAAGTCTCAGAAAACTGACGACAAAAACAGCCAGTACAAAATCACCCTGGCACAACAGTGGCAGGCAGGCGACAGCATCTGGTCCCGTCCGGCTATCCGTGTCTTCGCAACCTACGCCAAGTGGGATGAAAAATGGGGTTACGCAAACAACGGTGATACCGGCTACACCTCTGGCGTAGCGTACAGCGACACCTCCGCGAAAACCTTCAGCCGTGGGGACAACGATGAGTGGACCTTCGGTGCCCAGATGGAAATCTGGTGGTAATACGTAACACCTGATGTACTGACCTAAAAGAGGGGCGCAAGCCCCTCTCTTCATAGAGTCCTGCGCGCTATTGCCTGGCCACCGCAGTACTTGTGCTATCTGAGGTAATAACAATGAAAATGAAGAAAAGTCTCGTCGCGCTGTGCCTCTCAGCAGGGTTGCTGGCAAGTATGCCTGCCATCACTCTCGCTGACGTTAACTTTGTTCCGCAAAACACCAGCGCCGCACCTGCTGTCCCGGCAGCCGCGCTGCAACAGCTGGTCTGGACGCCTGTCGACCAGTCTAAAGCCCAGACCACCCAGCTTTCTACCGGCGGTCAGTCCTTGAATGTGCCGGGGATCGCCGGCCCGGTAGCCGCCTACAGCGTGCCGGCCAATATCGGTGAAATCACCCTGACGCTGACCAGTATTGTGAACAAACAAACCAGCGTATTTGCGCCGAACGTGTTGATTCTGGATCAGAACCTGACGCCATCAGCCTACTTCCCGAGCGAATACTTCACCTACCAAGAGCCGGGCGTGATGAGCGCTGACCGTCTGGAAGGGGTGATGCGCCTGACTCCTGCGCTGGGCCAGCAAAAACTCTATGTGCTGGTGTTTACTACCGATAAAGATCTGCAGCAAACCACCAAACTGATCAATCCGGCAAAAGCCTATGCCAAAGGTACCGGCAATGCCGTGCCGGATATCCCGGACCCGCTTGCCCGCCACGTCACCGAGGGTGAGCTGAAGCTGAAAGTCTCCACCAACAACGCCTCCAGCGTGCTGGTTGGCCCGCTGTTTGGCTCCTCCGGCACCGGCCCGGTCACCGTGGGTAATACCGCCGCACCTGCTCCGGTCTATGCCGCGCCAGTCGCCGCACCGGCTACCGCTGCTGCCCCTGTAGCTGCCCCGGTTGCCGCGAAGAAGAGCGCGCCGGTGCTTAACGACACCGAAACCTACTTCAATCAGGCCATCAAACAGGCCGTTGATAAAGGCGACGTCGACAAGGCGCTGAAACTCCTTGATGAAGCCGAGCGCTTAGGCTCGACCACTGCCCGTTCCACCTTTATCAGCAGTGTAAAAGGCAAGGGGTGACCGTCTCCCCACAGTGCTGATTTTGTCAGTAGTTTGGTGCGCCCTTACGGGCGCACTTTTTTTGCACGGTCTGCCGCTGTTGCATCTCTGTTGCGATAATGTTCGCTAGTTCACGTTTGCCCGCCCCCATTCTGCGTTTCTGCGATACAATAGCTTCACGTTATGTATCGGAGAGTCTGGCATGTCACACCCCGCGCTTTTGCTTCTGCGCGCGCTGCGTTATTTTGACGAAATCCCTGCGCTGGAACCGGAGCAGCTCGACTGGCTGCTGCTGGAAGATTCCATGACCAAACGTTTTGAGCAGCAGGGCAAAAAGGTCACCGTCACCCTCATTCAGGAGGGATTTGTCACGCCTGACGCGGTCGCGGATGAACTGCCGTTGCTGCCGAAAGAGGCGCGCTACTGGCTGCGTGAGATCCTGCTCTGTGCCGACGGCGAGCCGTGGCTGGCCGGACGCACCGTGGTACCCGAGTCCACCCTCACCGGGCCGGAGCTGGCGCTACAGCAGATGGGCACAACTCCGCTGGGGCGTTATCTGTTCACCTCCTCCGAGCTGACCCGTGATTTTATTGAAATTGGTCGCGATGCCGGGCTGTGGGGACGCCGTTCCCGCCTGCGCTTGAGTGGTAAACCCCTGATGCTGACCGAGCTGTTTTTACCGGCGTCGCCGCTGTACTAAGAGGAAGAGAAAATGGAGTGGAGTCTGACGCAGAACAAGCTGCTGGCGTACCACCGCCTGATGCGCACCGACAAGCCGATCGGGGCGTTGCTGCTGCTGTGGCCGACCCTGTGGGCGCTGTGGGTAGCCACCCCCGGGCTGCCGCCGCTGTGGATCCTGGCGGTGTTTGTGGCGGGCGTCTGGTTGATGCGCGCGGCAGGCTGCGTCGTCAACGACTATGCCGACCGTAAGTTTGATGGCCATGTGAAACGCACCGCGAATCGCCCGCTGCCGAGCGGCGATGTCACCGAGAAAGAGGCACGCACGCTGTTTATAGTGCTGGTCCTGCTGTCGTTCCTGCTGGTGCTGACCCTGAACACCATGACCATCCTGCTCTCGGTAGCCGCGCTGGCGCTGGCCTGGGTGTATCCGTTTATGAAGCGCTACACCCATCTGCCGCAGGTGGTGCTGGGGGCGGCCTTTGGCTGGTCGATCCCGATGGCGTTTGCCGCCGTCAGCGAAAGCGTACCCTTGAGCTGCTGGCTGATGTTCCTTGCCAACATCCTCTGGGCGGTGGCTTACGATACCCAGTACGCAATGGTCGACCGGGACGATGACCTGAAGATTGGTATCAAATCTACCGCCATTCTGTTTGGCCGTCAGGACAAGCTGATCATCGGGATTTTGCAGGTGGCGGTGCTGGGGCTGATGGTGGCGATTGGTTACCTGAACCAGCTGAACGGAGCCTTTTACGCGGCGGTTGCGGCGGCAGGGGTACTGTTTATCTACCAGCAGAAGCTTATCGCCAACCGCGAGCGCGACGCCTGTTTTAAAGCCTTTTTGAACAATAACTATGTCGGGCTGGTATTGTTCCTCGGCCTTGCGGTGAGTTACTGGGCATAAAAAAATGCCCGGTGGCGCTGGCGCTTACCGGGCCTACAGGTTCTGTATCGTAGGCCGGGTACGGCGGAGCCGCCACCCGGCATTTTTACGCACTATTCCCCCTGCGTCGCGCTCTCAATCGTTAAGCGCACGTCGGAGGTAATCAGGTCTGCCAGCATCTGGTACACCTTCATCGTCTCTTCCGGCTCGGCATCACCACTGTCACTGATATACCCTTCGTCGCGCAGCGTTAACACCAGCGAACTGAACACCGCTTTGTCGAAGAATTCCGGCGCGTTGATGCCGTGCAGCATCGACAGACGCTGTGCCAGGGTGCGGCTCTCTTTCTCCAGCGTACCGCGGTTGATCGACGGGTTGGCGCTCAGCAGCCAGAAAGTAATGGCGTAGCGCTGTATGGTTTCGCGTGCACCCGCCGCCAGCAACTGCAGCGTGCGGGCCCGGGATGGATTGATCAGCAGAGCGTCATCTTTGTGCGAAATCAGTCCCTGGCGGGTCAGCTCTGCAATCTGCTGATCCAGCACCTCTGCCAGCTCCTCGTTGCTCCAGCGCAGGAACAGCTCGGCTTTCAGCATCGGATAGAGGGCAGTAACATGCTCCAGCAGTGCCTGACGGGTGATCTGGCGATGCTGGGTAATGATGGCGGCCATCAGCGAAGGCAGCATCAGCATGTGCGCAATGTTGTTGCGGTAGTAGGTCATCAGTACCGCCTGCTCGCGCGGCAGAATGATGATATCGCCAATGGTGTCCTTCTCGACCTCGAACTTGTTCATCTGCAGCGCGTGCTCGATCAGCTCGCTGGCGCTGGCGGTCGGTACCGTAGAATCTGCCGCGTAGGGCACGTTGCGCATCAGATTCAGATAGCAGTTGAGCTGCTCGGTCAGCTGCTCGCGGGTGAGCGAGCGCTGGCGAGAGGCCAGCAGGGCGGTACAACACAGGTTCATGGCGTTGGCCGCCCCGGCGTTGTTAATACGCACCATCAGATCGGCAGCAATGGCGTTGACCGTCGGCGTCAGCCAGGCCGGACGCACCGCTTCGATTGGATCGATGGACTCGCGCCACTCCGGCACACGGTGATTCAGGTAAGTCATCAGCGGCATAGGTTCGCCGAAGTTGACATAGCCCTGGCCGAGATTACGCAGCTTGCTCAGACCGCGCAGCATCTGCAGCAGGCTCTCTTTCTCTTTGGTGGCACCGCGCAGCTCTTTGGCGTAGGTACCCACTTCCATCACGTGCTCGTAACCGATGTAGATCGGCACCAGGGTGATCGGACGCGTACCGCCACGCAGCATCGCCTGAATGGTCATCGACAGGGTGCCGGTCTTCGGATCGAGCAGACGCCCGGTACGGGAACGACCCCCCTCGACGAAATATTCCACCGAGTAGCCGCGGCTGAACAGCTCGCCCAGATACTCACGGAACACGGTGGAGTAGAGTTTGTTGCCCTTAAAGGTACGGCGAATAAAGAACGCACCCAGACGGCGGAAGATCGGGCCTGCCGGCCAGAAGTTGAGGTTGATACCCGCAGCGATATGCGGCGGCACCAGCCCCTGATGATAGAGCACGTACGAGAGCAGCAGGTAGTCCATGTGGCTGCGGTGGCAGGGCACGTAGACAATCTCATGGCCGTCGTGGGCAAGCTGGCGCACACGCTCGGCGTTGTGCACGTTGATCCCCTGGTAGAGACGGTTCCAGGTAAAGCTCAGGATACGGTCGCTGAGGCGGATCATCTCGTAGGAGAAGTTGGCCGCAATCTCTTCCATCAGGGCAATGGCGTTTTGCTGCGCCTTCTCGTGGGAGATTTTTTTGCTGCGCGCTTCGTCTTCGACGGCACGGGCGATGGCTTTCGAGGCCAGCAGCTTATTAAACAGATCCTGACGAGCCGGCAGGCGCGGGCCTACTGCAGCCAGACGCTGACGTGCAAAGTGCATGCGCGCCACGCGGGCCAGCTTCTGAGCGATGGTCTTATCCGTACCGTGCTCATCGGCCATGCGGCGCAGGGAGACTGACGGTGAAAAACGGACAAAGCTGTCGCGGCCCAGCCAGTTGACGGCGAAAAATTTCTGCACCCCGTTGAGCATGCGCAACGGCGGATTCTCCTCGCCTTTATCGCGCCCGGGACGACGGCCAAACATCACCGACACCGGCACCATCTGCACGTCCAGCAGCGGGTTGCTGCGGTGCAGGTCGAGGTAGTCATGGAACAGCTTGATCGACTCTTCTTTCGGGGTGTACCAGGTGAACACGCGAGGGCCACCGTGGATAAAAATGTAGCGCGGCAGCTGGGTGCCGTCGATCTCCAGCGGTTCCAGTGGATCGGGAAGATCGTGCGCCAGGCATTGGGCGCGCAGCGTCAGCAAGTCGGCCTTCGAGTTATAAGGCAAAACGTACATAATAGGACGCGAGGTATCGAGTCCCAATTCCAGCGTCGGAACCGCCGGAATAGACTTGCTTTTTACCAGGACGCTTAATGGTAAATTAAGTAATTTGTAGTAAATTCGTGGCCAGCCAGACATAAACGATGTAAAGCCTCTGGTTAAAAATGCAATTGCGGCGCAAGGATAACAGAAAGCGCGCAAAATTTCTGTTGTTACCCGTCATACTTCCGGTGGCTGCGCCAGGCGCTTAAACCACCGTTTCTGACGCTATTTTCGAAGAAAGGTTTCTTTTAATGGCCAATAATACCACTGGGTTAACCCGAATCATTAAAGCTGCCGGCTATTCATGGAAGGGCATCCGTGCTGCCTGGATCAATGAAGCCGCATTTCGCCAGGAGGGTGTTGCGGTCGTCGCGGCGATTATCATTGCCTGCTGGCTGGACGTTGATCCCATTACCCGCGTACTCCTGATTGGCTCGGTGATGTTGGTGATGATAGTCGAAATTCTGAACAGTGCGATTGAGGCGGTAGTCGACCGCATCGGCTCTGACTTTCATGAGCTGTCGGGCCGGGCAAAAGATATGGGCTCTGCCGCCGTGCTGATGGCGATTATGGTTGCGTTGTTTACCTGGGTCACGCTGCTTTGGGGACATTTACGATAAGCCTTCAGAAACCGAACAAGTCTCTGGTTTTTTATGCGGTTTGTGGTTCCAAAATCACCTTTAGCTGTATATACTCACAGCATAACTGTATATACACCCAGGGGGCGGAATGAAAGCGTTAACGACCAGGCAGCAAGAGGTGTTTGATCTCATTCGGGATCATATCGGCCAGACGGGTATGCCGCCGACGCGTGCAGAAATCGCGCAGCGTCTTGGCTTCCGTTCTCCAAATGCCGCCGAAGAGCACCTTAAGGCACTGGCGCGCAAGGGTGTGCTTGAGATTGTCTCCGGTGCGTCTCGCGGTATTCGCCTGCTGGTTGAAGCCGAAGAGGGCCTGCCGCTCGTCGGTCGCGTCGCCGCTGGTGAACCGCTGCTGGCGCAACAGCACATTGAAGGCCACTATCAGGTCGATCCGGGCATGTTCAAACCGAGCGCAGATTTTCTGCTGCGCGTAAGCGGCATGTCGATGAAAGATATCGGTATCCTGGACGGCGATCTGCTGGCGGTACATAAAACCCAGGACGTGCGTAATGGTCAGGTCGTGGTGGCGCGCATCGATGACGAAGTCACCGTTAAGCGCCTGAAAAAGCAGGGCAACACCGTGCAGCTGCTGCCGGAAAACAGCGAGTTTTCCCCGATTGTTGTCGACCTGCGTGAAAATAACTTCTCCATCGAAGGTCTGGCGGTTGGCGTCATCCGCAACGGTGAGTGGTTATAACTGCTTTCTGACAGACTGCGGCACTGCCGCAGTCTGCTTTTCCTGTCTCCGGCGAACATTTTCATGTCTCTCCTGACTGCTTCAGACAAGGCGTTGTGGCGTCTTGCACTTCCCATGATCGTCTCCAATATCAGCGTCCCTCTGCTTGGGCTGGTGGATACGGCTGTAATTGGTCACCTCGATTCGCCCGTCTATCTCGGCGGTGTCGCCATCGGCGCAACGGCAACCAGCTTCCTGTTTATGCTGCTGCTCTTTTTGCGCATGAGCACCACCGGGCTCACCGCCCAGGCCTATGGCGCAAAGGATCCGCTGCGTCTGGCCCGCGCGCTGGTGCAGCCGTTGATCCTCGCCCTGGGTGCTGGACTGCTGATTGTGCTGTTGCGCACGCCGCTCATCGACCTGGCGCTGCATATCGTCGGCGGCAGCGAAGCCGTTCTCCATCAGGCGCGGCGCTTCCTTGAGATCCGCTGGCTCAGCGCCCCGGCATCGCTGGCGAACCTGGTGCTGCTCGGCTGGCTGCTGGGCGTACAGTATGCCCGGGCACCGGTGATCCTGCTGGTAGTGGGCAACCTGCTTAACATCGTGCTGGATCTTTGGCTGGTGATGGGCCTGCAGATGAACGTGCAGGGGGCCGCGCTGGCGACCGCGATCGCCGAGTACGCCACTCTGTTGATCGGACTGTGGATGGTCTGGCGGGTGCTGGCCCTGCGCGGTATTTCGCTGGCGCTGCTGAAAGCGAGCTGGCGGGGCAATATCCGTAAGCTGCTGGCGCTCAATCGCGACATCATGCTGCGCTCGCTGCTGCTGCAGCTCTGCTTCGGGACGCTGACGGTGATGGGCGCGCGGCTGGGCCCGGAGATCATCGCCGTTAACGCCGTGCTGATGACCCTGCTGACCTTTACCGCCTATGCGCTGGATGGCTTTGCCTATGCGGTCGAGGCGCACTCCGGCCAGGCCTACGGCGCGCGGGAAAGCGGCCAGCTACGTGAGGTGTGGCGGGCGGCCTGTCGTCAGTCCGGGCTGGTGGCGCTGGTCTTTGCCCTCGTCTATGCTCTGGCAGGCGATCGGATCGTTGCCCTGCTGACCTCGCTGCCCGAGCTGCGCGCTTTGGCAAGCCACTATCTTATCTGGCAGGTGATCCTGCCGGTGGTAGGGGTCTGGTGTTATTTGCTGGATGGCATGTTTATCGGCGCAACCCGCGGGGCAGAGATGCGCAACAGCATGGCCGTGGCGGCCGCCGGTTTCGGCCTGACGCTGTTCACCCTCCCGTGGCTGGGTAACCACGGCCTGTGGCTGGCCCTGAGCGTGTTCCTGGCCCTGCGGGGGCTCTCGCTGGGCTGGATTTGGCACCGGCACTGGCGCAACGGAACCTGGTTCTCGTAGCGGCTTCGCCTGGCAAAATGGTAAAAGATTCCGAATAACAAACCCAACGCCGCAGGGTTATCTATAATAATTATCACGTCCAGCACGAAACGAATTTCAGGACGAACTTAACCTTAACGACCGAACGAAGAGGAATCGATGATGAATAAAGACCAAGTCGGCGGTAACTGGAAGCAATTTAAAGGTAAAGTAAAAGAACAGTGGGGCGACCTGACTGATGATGACATGACCGTCATCGAAGGTAAACGTGACCAGCTGGTGGGTAAAATCCAGGAACGCTATGGTTATGAGAAAGACCAGGCAGAGAAAGAAGTTGGTGACTGGGAAACCCGTAACAACTATCGCTGGTAATTAACCTATACCCGCAGGTACACGGATGTACGCCCAGGGCGACCTTTCAGGTCGCCTGTTTTTTTGCTCTTAGCGCGGCTTTTTCTTCAGCTGGATAGAGTGATCGTGCTGGCAATTTTCCTGATGCCGGCAGGCTTCCACCTCAACGCAGTTACGGCACAGACCGTGCGCTTCAATCACGTTGTGGCGCAGGGCAAAGCCCATCTTCGCCGCCAGGCTGTGCATGATATCCTCCACCCCTTCAGCACCTTCTTCCTTCACGCTGCCACAGCGATCACAGATGAACATCGCTGAGGTGTGAGTCGGCTGATCGAACAGATGGCACAGCACGTAACTGTTGGTCGATTCCACTTTATGCACAAAACCCTGCTCGAGTAAGAAGTCGAGTGCCCGATAGACGGTCGGCGGCTTGGCCTGTGGCTCGCTCTCACGCAGCAGGTCGAGCAGGTCGTAGGCGCTGATGGCCCCGTTTTGCAGGCTCAGCAGGCGCAACACTTCAAGGCGCTGCGGAGTCAGGCGCACATTGCGTTGCGCGCACAGCTTTTCGGCTTGCGCTAACAGTGCCTGCATTGTGGTCGTTTCCATTTTGCACCTCGAATGACGTGGAATAACAAACCGCCAGTTTACCATGTTCTGGCCTAAACGCCGAGATCCCCCGGCTGTGCTACCCTGACGAAAAACCCCAGGAGATGGAAAGATGAAAAGACCGGACTGCATTCGACACTGGCGTGAAGTAGAAGGCGCTGACGACTCTACCTATCCCGACAGCCCGGAGCGTTTCGCCATTGGCGCGCCGCTGGCCCGCGCGCTGGGGCTGGGCCGCCTCGGGATCCACCATGAACGCCTGCCGCCAGGGCGTCGCACCTCCTATCCTCATGCCGAAAGCGATGAAGAGGAGTTTATCTTTGTGCTTGAGGGTTATCCCGAAGCCTGGATCAACGGTTATTTATGGAAGCTGGAGCCGGGAGACAGCGTTGGATTTCCTGCCGGGACGGGCGTCTGCCACACCTTTATTAATAATACCAGTGAAGAGGTGCGGTTATTAGTGGTGGGTGAAGCGAATAAAAAACATAACCGTATTTATTATCCGCTAAATGCGGTATATGCCGCCACGCGTGAAGATCGCTGGATCGATCATCCGCCGCAATTTTTTGGTCCGCATGACGGAAAACCAGGGCAAAAGTAATTTCTTGTTCTATACATATTAAACAAATAAGGAAATCAATAACTTAATCTAATACTAAAGTTTAGATAAATTCGGCTTCTCATACTTTTTTCACAAAGGACGTATGCCCCTGCGCGGCATTTAGCCGCCGGGGTTTATTCACCCAAAATAAGTCAGGTGTCCTGTGAAAATAATATTCAAATTTTCTGTGGCTGGAATTGCCACCGGTATCCTTTTGGCTAATCAGGCTGGAGCAGCAAATACCTGGACGGAAGCACGCGGCGATGCCATGGGTGGGACGGGCGTTGCCTCGGCGCATTATAGCAGCGGGGTGCTGATCAACCCGGCCCTGCTGGCAAAATCGAAAGCTGAAGATGACGTCGCCATTATTTTTCCTTCGGTGGGGGCGCAAATCAGCGATAAGGACAATCTGCAGGACAAGATCGATGAAATCAGCGATGAGATCGCTAACGATCGGGAGATGATCGACGATCTGACCGTGGCGAGGATCCTGGCCGATCCGCAGGGGACGCTGAGTGAGCTTCAGAGTGCCGCTGGCAGTCTGGCGGATCAGCTGGAATTCCTTGAAGGCAAAACCGCACACGGCAATGCGGGGGCAGGGATAGCCGTCAGCATTCCGGGGTCGGGGCTGTCACTGGCGTTTGTCGCTAAAGCCAATGCCCACGGGCGGATCAGCTCGGAGATCGACCCGCAGGATATCGATTTTCTGCGCAGGTTACAGGGCAATACAGGGATGACCAACCAGATGGCGCTCGGCGCGGCGCGGAACGGCAGCGACGTGATTACCCGCAACCTTAACTCCGTCGCCCTGGGCAGGGCGGCGATCGTCTCCGATTACGGCGTGGCGGTTGCCCGTCAGTTTGATTTCAACGGCCTGCCGGTCTCGGTTGGCGTGACGCCAAAACTGCAGCAAACCTGGCTCTACAACTACACCACCTCCATCTATACCTACGACAGCGGCGACTTTAACAGCAGCCGCAACCGCAATGACGATACCAGCTTTAACGTTGATGTCGGCGTCGCGGTCGACTTCGGCGAAAACTGGACGGTCGGCCTGAGCGGGCAGAATCTGTTCTCACGTGACATTGACACCAAAGACATCCGCATTCTTAACGGCCGTACCGGGCAGGAGGTGAGCTATCGGGACACCTGGCAGATCCGCCCCCTGGTCACGGCGGGGGTAGCATGGCATACCGGCCTGCTCACTCTTAGCGCCGATGGCGATCTGACCGAAACCCGGGGCTTCAAAAGTGAAGAGGACTCGCAGTATATCGGGGTAGGGGCAGAGGTTTCCCTGCTGGGCTGGCTGGCGGTACGCGGCGGCTTTCGCGGGGACGTGAAGGGCAACGACAGTAACGTCTTCACCGGCGGTTTCGGCTTCTCTCCCTTTAACACCGTGCATATCGATCTGACCGGCATCTACGGCGAGGATGAAACCTGGGGTGCCGGGGCGCAATTCAGCGTCACCTTCTGATGGGAGGCGGAGGCGCTCTGCCTCCGGTGAATATGTGCTATAGTAGCGCCCCATTGTCAGCAGATGCTTAAAAATTCGCCATGTCGTCAGAAAACTCGTCCATCTATCCTGCTCACCGTTTTTCCATCGCGCCGATGCTCGACTGGACTGACAGACACTGCCGCTACTTCCTGCGTCAGCTGTCGCGCCATACTCTGCTCTATACCGAGATGGTGACCACCGGGGCGATTATTCATGGTAAGGGCGACTACCTCGCATTCAGCGAAGAAGAGCATCCGGTGGCGTTGCAGCTTGGCGGCAGCGATCCGGCCGCGCTGGCGCACTGCGCGAAGCTGGCAGAAGAACGCGGCTACGACGAGATTAACCTCAACGTCGGCTGCCCTTCCGATCGCGTGCAGAACGGCATGTTTGGTGCCTGCCTGATGGGTAACGCGCAGCTGGTGGCCGACTGCGTGAAAGCGATGCGCGATGTGGTCTCCATTCCGGTGACGGTCAAAACCCGTATCGGCATCGACGATCAGGACAGCTACGAATTTCTCTGTGACTTCATCGGCACGGTGGCCGGCAAGGGCGAGTGCGAGATGTTTATCATCCATGCCCGCAAAGCCTGGCTCTCTGGCCTGAGCCCGAAAGAGAACCGTGAGATCCCGCCTCTGGATTACCCGCGCGTGTATCAGCTGAAGCGCGATTTCCCGCAGCTGACCATGTCGATCAACGGCGGTATCAAGTCTCTGGATGAGGCCAAAGCCCATTTACAGCATATGGACGGCGTGATGGTGGGCCGTGAGGCGTACCAGAATCCGGGCGTGCTGGCAGCGGTGGATCGCGAAATCTTTGGTGTGGATAGCGCCGACCGCGACCCGGTGTCGGTGGTGCGGGCCATGTATCCCTACATTGAGCGCGAGCTGAGCAACGGCACGTATCTGGGCCACGTGACCCGCCACATGCTCGGTCTGTTCCAGGGGATCCCGGGGGCGCGCCAGTGGCGTCGTTATCTGAGTGAAAACGCCCATAAGGCGGGAGCCGATATCGAGGTGCTGGAGCAGGCGCTGCGTCTGGTGGCTGACAAGCGATAATTTTCACTAAAAGTTCGTCAAATTCACCACGCCCGGCAAAGTACTGCCGGGCGTTTTGTTTTTATATCAACAGGTTATGTTTTGGCACGGATCTTGTAAAGGTACTGGCAGCGTATCGTTGTGATGCATTCGGGAGAGAGCCATGCTGGAACTACTTTTTGTGATTGGATTTTTTGTCATGCTGTTGGTAACCGGCGTCTCGCTGCTGGGGATTATTGCCGCGCTGGTGGTCGCCACCGTGGTGATGTTTATCGGCGGCTTGTTTGCCCTGATGCTGAAACTGCTGCCGTGGTTGCTGTTGGCCGTAGCGGTGGTGTGGGCGATACGGGCGATTAAATCGCCAAAAATCCCACGCTATCAGCGCAATAACCGCTTTCGTTACTAAGGTATTGAGCGGTTCGTCACATCCTTGCAACTTTTACGGCAGCATTGCTTAGAACAGAATAGGATTTACTTATCGAATCTGTCACTATTGCCGCCGTTAAAGAATTCATCGAGCTGTACCCTACATACAGCCGAACTAAAAAAAGAAAAGGGCTTCCTCAGGGAAGCCCAATTTCTTTTTAGGGGATCAGTAAACTGGAACCCTGCGTCGCCCGACTCTCCAGCACCTCATGCGCCCGTTGCGCATCACTCAGCGGATACTTCTGCGCCTCTGCCACATCCACCTTAATCACGCCGCTGGCAATCAACGAGAACAGCTCGTTGCTGGCCTCAACCAGCTCGTCATGGTTAGTAATGTAGCCCTGCAGGGAAGGACGAGTGGCGAACAGCGAGCCTTTCTGGTTAAGAATGCCCAGATTGACGCCGGTCACCGGGCCGGAGGCGTTGCCGAAGCTCACCATCAGACCACGGCGTTGCAGACAGTCCAGCGAGGCTTCCCAGGTATCCTTGCCCACCGAGTCATAAACCACGCGCACCTTTTTACCGCCGGTGATCTCTTTCACCCGCTCGACGATGCTCTCTTCGCGGTAGTTGATCACCTGCCAGGCACCCGCCTGTAGCGCGCGCTGTGCCTTTTGCGCATTACCGACGGTGCCAATCAGTTTGGCCCCCAGCGCTTTTGCCCACTGGCAGGCAATCAGCCCGACACCGCCTGCGGCCGCGTGGAACAGGAACTGCTCGTCAGGTTTGATCTCATAGGTTTTGCGCAACAGATAAAAGACCGTCAGCCCTTTCAGGAAGGAGGCGGCGGCCTGCTCAAAGGAGATGGCGGCGGGCAGAATGGCGACTTTATCCGCCGGGACGTTGTGGATCGAGCTGTAGGCACCGAGGGCGGATTGCGCATACACCACGCGGTCGCCCTCCTTAATATGCTTCACGGCGCTGCCGACTTTGACCACCACCCCGGCCGCCTCGGTGCCTAGTCCGCTTGGCAGGGCCGGGGGCGGATAGAGGCCACCGCGGATATAAGTGTCGATATAGTTAATGCCAATGGCTTTATTTTCCACCTGGACTTCGTTATCGCCAGGCGCGGTGGGCGTGAACTCTACCGCCCTGAGAACGTCCGGGCCGCCGTGCTTATGAAATTCAATACGCGTTGCCATGCTCCCTCCATTAGACTTAGAAAATATGGTAATCTTTCGACCCACTCTCTATCTCGGTAACTCCATTCACTATGGCAGGAAACAAACCCTTCAACAAACAGACTGAACCCCGTGAGCGCGATCCGCAGTTAGCCGGGTTAAAGGTCCCGCCGCACTCGATTGAAGCGGAACAGTCGGTGTTGGGCGGTTTAATGCTGGATAACGAGCGCTGGGACGACGTCGCCGAGCGCGTGGTCACCGACGATTTCTATACCCGCCCGCACCGTCATATCTTTACCGAGATGGCGCGTCTGCAGGAATCCGGCAGCCCTATCGACCTGATCACCCTCGCGGAATCGCTGGAGCGTCAGGGGCAGCTGGAGTCCGTTGGCGGCTTCGCCTATCTGGCCGAGCTATCGAAAAATACGCCAAGTGCGGCGAACATTAGCGCTTACGCCGATATCGTGCGTGAACGTGCAGTCGTCCGCGACATGATCTCTGTCGCCAACGAGATCGCCGAAGCCGGTTTCGATCCGCAGGGGCGTAACAGCGACGAACTGCTCGACCTCGCCGAGTCCCGGGTCTTTAAAATTGCTGAAAGCCGCGCCAATAAAGACGAAGGGCCGAAAAACATCGCCGAAGTGCTGGATGCCACCGTCTCGCGTATTGAGCAGCTGTTCCAGCAGCCGCACGACGGGGTCACCGGGGTTAATACTGGCTATGACGATCTGAACAAAAAAACCGCCGGTCTGCAGCCGTCGGATCTGATTATCGTCGCCGCGCGTCCGTCGATGGGTAAAACCACTTTTGCGATGAACCTCGTCGAAAATGCGGCGATGTTGCAGGATAAGCCGGTGCTTATCTTTAGTCTGGAGATGCCCTCCGAACAGATTATGATGCGTTCTCTGGCCTCGCTGTCGCGTGTGGATCAGACCCGCATTCGTACCGGCCAGCTGGACGATGAGGACTGGGCGCGGATCTCCGGCACCATGGGCATTCTGCTGGAAAAACGAAACATCTATATCGATGACTCCTCCGGCCTGACGCCGACGGAAGTGCGCTCCCGCGCGCGCCGCATCGCCCGCGAGCATGGCGGCATTGGCCTGATCATGATCGACTACCTCCAGCTGATGCGCGTCCCGTCGCTGTCGGATAACCGTACCCTGGAAATCGCCGAAATCTCCCGCTCGCTGAAAGCGCTGGCGAAAGAGCTGCAGGTCCCGGTGGTGGCGCTGTCGCAGCTTAACCGCTCCCTGGAGCAGCGTGCTGACAAGCGCCCGGTCAACTCCGATCTGCGTGAATCCGGCTCCATCGAGCAGGATGCCGACCTGATCATGTTCATCTACCGTGATGAGGTTTATCACGAGAACAGCGACCTGAAAGGGATCGCCGAAATTATTATCGGTAAACAACGTAACGGCCCTATCGGTACGGTGCGTCTGACCTTTAACGGACAGTGGTCGCGTTTCGACAACTATGCCGGTCCTCAATATGATGATGAGTAATTTCTAAGGAATTCAAATGCAAGCGGCAACTGTAGTCATTAACCGCCGCGCTCTGCGACACAACCTGCAACGTCTGCGTGAACTGGCACCCGCCAGCAAGCTCGTTGCAGTCGTGAAAGCGAACGCTTACGGACACGGTCTGATCGAGACCGCGCGAACGCTCCCCGATGCCGACGCCTTTGGCGTTGCCCGTCTCGAAGAAGCCCTGCGCCTGCGCGAAGGGGGGATCACCCAGCCGATTCTGCTGCTCGAAGGCTTCTTTAATGCTGCCGACCTGCCAACCATCGCTGCAAAACGGCTGCATACCGCAGTGCATAACCTGGAGCAGCTCGAGGCGCTGGAAAACGCGGTGCTCAGCGAGCCCGTTACCGTGTGGATGAAACTCGACACCGGCATGCACCGCCTGGGCGTGCGTCCGGAGCAGGCGGAGGCCTTTTATCAGCGCTTAAGCCAGTGCCAGAACGTCCGCCAGCCGGTTAATATCGTCAGCCATTTCGCCCGGGCCGACGAGCCTGAGTGTGGTGCCACCGAACAGCAGCTCGACATCTTCAACACTTTCTGCGAAGGCAAGCCGGGGATGCGCTCGATCGCGGCCTCCGGCGGTATTCTGCTGTGGCCACAGTCCCACTTCGACTGGGCGCGTCCGGGCATTATTCTGTACGGCGTTTCGCCGCTGGAAGGCAAACCCTGGGGGCCGGATTTCGGTTTTCAGCCGGTGATGTCGCTCACTTCCAGCCTGATTGCGGTGCGCGAGCACAAAGCCGGTGAGCCGGTGGGCTACGGCGGCACCTGGGTGAGCGAGCGCGATACCCGTCTGGGCGTCGTGGCGATGGGCTATGGCGACGGCTACCCGCGCGCTGCGCCGTCCGGCACCCCGGTGCTGGTGAACGGCCGCGAAGTGGCTATCGTCGGATGCGTGGCGATGGACATGATCTGTGTTGACCTGGGCCCAGAGGCGCAAGAGAAAGCGGGGGATCCCGTGACCCTGTGGGGTGAAGGTTTACCCGTAGAACGGATCGCAGAAATCACAAAAGTGAGTGCTTACGAACTTATCACGCGCCTGACGTCACGGGTGGCGATGCACTACCTCGATTGATATCGACTTTCCCTCTCCCTCCAGGGAGAGGGAGTAAAGCAGGTTCCGTCGCCCACCCCCCATCTTCCTTAACATCCTCTCGATCTTCTGCCGCTTCCGGTTTATTGTTGAATTCCCTGCCTCATTATTATCCGGAGAACCATCGCGTGTTCCAGAAAGTCGACGCCTATGCTGGCGACCCCATCCTCTCCTTAATGGAGCGTTTCAAAGACGATCCCCGGGGCGATAAAGTTAACCTCAGTATCGGTCTGTATTACAACGAAGCGGGCATCATTCCCCAACTGCAGGCCGTAGCGAAAGCCGAAGCGCGTCTCAATGCTACGCCGCACGGCGCGTCGCTCTATCTGCCGATGGAAGGGCTGAACAGCTATCGCCACACCATTGCTCCGCTGCTGTTTGGCGCAGACCATCCGGTGCTGGCGGAAAAGCGTGTTGCCACCATCCAGACCCTTGGCGGCTCAGGGGCGCTGAAAGTCGGTGCCGACTTCCTGCACAAGTATTTTCCGGAATCCGGGGTCTGGGTCAGCGACCCGACCTGGGAAAACCACGTCGCCATCTTTGAAGGCGCGGGCTTTACGGTGAAAACCTACCCGTGGTTCGACGACCAGACCAACGGCGTGCGCGTTGGCGCGTTGCTGGAAAAACTGAGCACCCTGCCGGAACGCAGCATCGTGCTGCTGCATCCATGCTGCCATAACCCGACCGGGGCCGATCTGACCAACGATCAGTGGGATGCGGTAATTGAAGTGCTGAAGGCCCGCAACCTGATTCCGTTCCTCGATATTGCCTATCAGGGCTTTGGTGCCGGGATGGAAGAGGATGCCTACGCCATTCGCGCCATCGCCAGCGCAGGCCTGCCGGCGCTGGTCAGCAACTCCTTCTCCAAAATCTTCTCGCTGTATGGCGAGCGTGTCGGCGGCCTGTCGGTGGTCTGTGAAGATCAGGATGCTGCCGGACGCGTGCTGGGCCAGCTGAAAGCCACCGTGCGCCGTATCTACTCCAGCCCACCGAACTTTGGTGCGCAGGTGGTGGCGACCGTTCTGGGCGATGACGAACTCAAAGCCGAGTGGCTGGCGGAAGTGGAAGCGATGCGCACCCGTATCCTGTCCATGCGTCAGACGCTGGTCGACGTGCTGAAAGAGGCGGTGCCTGGGCACAACTTCGACTATCTGTTGCAGCAGCGCGGCATGTTCAGCTACACCGGCTTCAGCGCGCAGCAGGTGGATCGCCTGCGTGATGAGTTCGGCGTCTACCTGATTGCCAGCGGACGTATGTGCGTCGCAGGCCTGAACAGCAGCAACGTTCAGCGCGTGGCGCAGGCCTTTTCCGCTGTGATGTAAGCACTTACTCACGGCCTCCTTCGGTTAGCGAAGGGGGCCGGAATGGGTAAAGCCCCGCGTTGTGATACCCCTCCTTTTATTGTGGATTGGATAAAAAATTCCCTTTCCTTCCCCTGCCGCTACGGTTATTTTCGAGGTGGTTTTTGACCATCCGCTCAAAATAAAAAATAACGGTTTGAATATTCAGGGGAAAAAATGCGCAAAATCACACTGGCGCTCAGCGCTGTCTGCTTGTTGCTCTCGCTTAGCCACCCGGTGGCGGCGCGCCCCTCATCACCTCCGTCGTTATATACCGGCACCAACACCGCCAGACTGGCCGAGCAGGCACCAATCCACTGGGTCTCCGTTGCCCAGATTGAAAACAGCCTGATAGGCCGCCCGCCCATGTCGGTAGGCTTTGATATTGATGACACCGTGCTGTTCTCCAGTCCGGGCTTCTGGCGGGGGAAAAAGACCTGGTCACCGGACAGCGATGACTACCTGAAAAACCCGGCCTTCTGGCAGCAGATGAACAACGGCTGGGATGAGTTCAGCATACCGAAAGAGGTGGCCCGCGCGCTGATTGCCATGCACGTTAAGCGCGGCGACCGGATCTGGTTTATTACCGGGCGTCATCCCACGAAAACCGAAACCGTTACCCAGGCATTGCAGAACGCCTTTCTGATCCCCGCCGCGGCCATGAACCCGGTTATTTTTGCCGGTGAGAAAGCGGGCACTAACAATAAAGCCCAGTGGATGGAGCAGAAACAGGTCAAGATTTACTACGGCGATGCCGACAGCGACATCACCGCGGCCCGCGAGGCGGGGGCCAGAGGCATTCGGGTGCTGCGCGCCTCCAACTCGACTTACAAACCGCTGCCACAGGCGGGGGCCTTTGGTGAAGAGGTGATCGTCAATTCAGAATATTGAGTAGCCGGGCAGAAAAGACGCTTTTTTAAGCAGATTTACCCGCTACGGGTTTTACCTTTCGTCGTATTGCTGCACACTTAGAAGGAAACGGAGCTGCCGGTGAAACATAGCCGCGCGCAGCTCGGCACCTGGCGGGGGGATCTGGCCGGGAGCACATCGTATCCATGGCGGTTCGCGCAAAATTATCGCTACGCTACAAGGGGAGTAATGATGACAATTTCGGAGATACTTCAGTACTGCATGAATAAGCCGGGTGCGGAGCAGAGTGTGCACAGTGACTGGAAGGCAACCCAGATTAAAGTCGCAGACGTGCTGTTTGCGATGGTGAAAGATGTGGAGGGGCGTCCGGCGGCCTCGCTAAAAACCAGCCCGGAACTGGCGGATCTGCTGCGCCAGCAGCACACCGACGTGCGTCCCAGCAAGCACCTGAATAAAGCGCACTGGAGTACAGTCTATCTCGATGGGTCGATACCGGATTCGCAGATTTACTACCTGGTGGATGCCTCGTACAAGCAGGCGGTGGAACTGCTGCCGGAGATGACCCGGCAGCAGCTGTCAGTCTGACTACTGCAGAAGTGGTTTAAGGAAGCGGGCCGTGTGCGAGGCTTCGCACTCCGCGACGGTTTCCGGAGTGCCGGAAACCAGAATTTCGCCGCCGCCGCTGCCGCCTTCCGGGCCCAGATCGACAATCCAGTCCGCGGTTTTAATCACGTCCAGGTTGTGCTCAATCACCACGATGGTGTTGCCCTGATCGCGCAGCTGGTGCAGCACCTCGAGTAGCTGCTGGATATCGGCAAAGTGCAGACCGGTGGTCGGCTCATCCAGAATGTACAGCGTCTGCCCGGTACCGCGTTTGGAGAGCTCACGCGCCAGTTTGACGCGCTGCGCTTCCCCGCCCGACAGGGTGGTCGCTGACTGGCCCAGACGAATGTAGGTCAGACCGACATCCATCAGGGTCTGGAGCTTACGCGCCAGCGCCGGAACCGCATCAAAGAACTCACGCGCCTCTTCGATGGTCATATCCAGCACTTCGTGGATGGTTTTGCCTTTGTACTTAATCTCCAGCGTTTCGCGGTTATAGCGTTTGCCTTTGCACTGGTCGCACGGCACGTAGATATCCGGCAGGAAGTGCATCTCAACCTTGATCACCCCATCACCCTGACAGGCTTCACAGCGACCGCCGCGAACGTTAAAGCTGAAACGTCCTGGCGTATAGCCGCGGGAACGCGATTCCGGCACGCCGGCAAAGAGTTCACGTACAGGCGTAAAGACGCCGGTATAGGTGGCCGGGTTAGAGCGCGGCGTACGACCGATCGGGCTCTGGTCGATATCGATCACCTTGTCGAAGTGCTCCAGACCGTGGATATCGCGGTATGGTGCCGGTTCAGCGAGGGTTGCGCCGTTGAGCGCCGTCTGCGCAATCGGGAACAGGGTGTCGTTGATCAGCGTTGATTTACCGGAACCCGAGACACCGGTGATACAGGTGAACAGGCCGACCGGCAGGGTCAGGGTCACGTCTTTCAGGTTGTTGCCACGGGCACCGGTCAGCTTCAGCACTTTTTCCGGGTCGGCGGGCACGCGCTGTTTCGGCACTTCAATCTTGCGCTTGCCGCTCATGTACTGGCCGGTCAGGGACTCCGGTACCGCCATAATGGCGTCCAGAGGCCCTTCCGCCACCACCTGACCACCGTGCACGCCAGCCCCCGGGCCGATGTCGATCACATGGTCGGCGGCGCGGATGGCGTCTTCATCGTGCTCAACCACAATCACCGTATTGCCGAGGTTACGCAGGTGGATCAGCGTCCCGAGCAGACGTTCGTTGTCGCGCTGGTGCAGGCCGATGGACGGCTCATCCAGCACGTACATGACGCCGACCAGGCCCGCGCCAATCTGGCTCGCCAGACGGATACGCTGGGCTTCACCGCCGGACAGGGTCTCTGCCGAGCGGGAGAGGGTCAGGTAGTTCAGACCGACGTTGACCAGGAACTTGAGGCGATCGCCGATCTCTTTCAGCACTTTCTCAGCGATTTGCGCGCGCTGGCCGGAGAGCTTCAGGTTGGTGAAGAAGTCCATCGCATGGCCGATGCTCATGTCTGAGATGGTCGGCAGCGGCGTGTTTTCAACATACACGTGGCGCGCTTCGCGGCGCAGACGAGTCCCGTCACAGGTGGCGCAGGAGCGGTTGCTGATAAACTTCGCCAGCTCTTCACGTACCGCACTGGATTCCGTCTCTTTGTAACGGCGCTCCATGTTGTGCAGCACGCCTTCGAACGGATGACGGCGCACCGAGGTATCGCCGCGATCGTTCATGTATTTAAACTCGATGTTCTCTTTCGCCGAGCCGAACAGGATCACTTTGTGCACGGTTGGGCTGAGGCTGCCCCACGGCGCTTCGACGTCGAACTTGTAGTGTTCAGCCAGCGACTTCAGCATCTGGAAATAGTAGAAGTTACGCTTATCCCAGCCGCGGATCGCGCCGCCCGCCAGCGACAGCTCCGGGTTCTGGATCACCCGGTCAGGATCGAAATACTGCTGCACGCCAAGACCGTCACAGGTCGGGCAGGCACCCGCCGGGTTGTTGAACGAGAACAGACGCGGTTCCAGCTCGCGCATACTGTAGCCACAAACCGGGCAGGCGAAGTTGGCAGAGAAGAGCAGCTCTTCCGCCTGCGGATCGTCCATATCGGCCACCACCGCCGTACCGCCGGAGAGATCCAGCGCGGTTTCGAACGACTCGGCGAGGCGCTGGGTCAAATCGTCACGCACCTTAAAGCGGTCGATCACCACCTCGATAGTGTGTTTCTTCTGCAGCTCCAGCTTTGGCGGATCGGAGAGATCGCACACTTCCCCGTCAATACGGGCGCGGATATAGCCCTGGCTGGCCAGGTTCTCCAGCGTTTTGGTGTGCTCGCCTTTACGCTCTTTAATGATAGGGGCCAGCAGCATCAGGCGTCTGCCTTCCGGCTGGGCCAGCACGTTATCCACCATCTGGCTGACGGTCTGGGCCGCCAGCGGAACATCGTGATCCGGGCAGCGTGGCTCGCCCACGCGGGCATACAGCAGACGCAGGTAGTCATGGATTTCGGTGATGGTCCCGACGGTGGAACGCGGGTTGTGGGAGGTCGACTTCTGCTCAATAGAGATGGCAGGCGACAGCCCTTCGATATGGTCGACGTCAGGCTTTTCCATCAGCGACAGGAACTGACGCGCATAGGCAGAGAGAGACTCAACGTAACGACGCTGCCCTTCGGCATACAGGGTGTCGAAAGCCAGTGAAGATTTGCCTGAGCCTGAAAGCCCGGTCACGACGATCAGTTTGTCGCGAGGGATAACGAGGTTGATATTCTTGAGATTGTGGGTGCGCGCGCCCCGAACTTCTATCTTATCCATTCACCTTTCCCGGTAGGTAGATACACGGAATGCCTGGTTTGTTTGAAGGACAACCGGCAGAAACGATTAATTATGACACAAATTGACCTGGCTGGATATACAGTATTGGAATGCAAATTCTGATTACTTGTGCAACAATGTAACCCTCGTGAGAACTCTGGAAGATGCTTCGAAACTATCGGAAGACCACGTGGAAATGGTACACTCGCGCGCTTACACTATTTTCAGACACGTTTTCAGGAGACACGATCATGGCCAGCAGAGGCGTAAACAAGGTGATTCTCGTCGGTAATCTGGGCCAGGACCCGGAAGTACGCTATATGCCGAGTGGTGGTGCAGTGGCCAACATTACGCTGGCGACGTCCGAATCCTGGCGCGATAAAGCGACCGGTGAGATGAAAGAGCAGACCGAATGGCACCGCGTTGTGCTGTTTGGCAAACTGGCTGAAGTGGCCGGTGAATATCTGCGTAAAGGCTCCCAGGTCTATATCGAAGGCCAGCTGCGTACCCGCAAATGGACCGATCAGTCCGGCGCAGAAAAATACACCACCGAAGTGGTGGTTAACGTCGGCGGCACCATGCAGATGCTGGGTGGCCGTCAGGGCGGTGGCGCACCAGCAGGTGGCGGCCAGCAGCAGGGCGGTTGGGGTCAGCCTCAGCAGCCACAGGGCGGCAACCAGTTCAGCGGCGGCGCACAGTCCCGTCCGCAGCAGCCGTCTGCACCGGCGCAGTCTAACGAACCGCCAATGGATTTCGACGACGACATCCCGTTCTGATAACAGAACCTGCGTTTCGCAACCACAAAAAACCCAGACATCGTCTGGGTTTTTTTATTCACTAGGTGTACATCATCGGCCAGTCTGGTGGTGTATGGCTCATCGCCTCAACCATTACCGCTTTAACGTTGTTCCAGATAACGGCTACATCCAGCAGGGTGATGCCCAGCAGGCCGGTCGCGAACCAGCATGCCGCCGCCAGACCCAGACAGGTGCTCACCACCGCCAGCACGGTGTAATCTGATTTACGAAACTGAATGTTCAGCGTGCTGGCCAGAAACATCAGCACCGCGCTCAACAACTCCCAGCGTGCAAACACAACACCGGTGGTAATAGCTGCCATAATAGGATCCTCAAAGATAACCGCCGCCGGGTAAAGCGCGACGTTGCCCACACACTGTGGCAAACTGGCTATCGGCAGGCTCAGACTCACAACAATGAAACAATGTTTCTTGTTACATAAGATGTGTGAACTATATCACATTTGTTCTTTTATTCGCCACTGGGCAAATGCATAAAAATGGCCTGAATTAACCCTGTAGTCACAACGGTTATAGTTAGCAAAAATATATATTTAGCCTGCTAACCGGTGTAATTACGATAACTTTGCTGATAATTCATTGAGATAAGAAAACATGTACAGGCCGGGAGCGGATGTACAATATTTACAGCCTCAGGGCTATGGCTTATGCTTCTTCCGGTTGCTTACTCCGTTCGTAATAAATAAATCAGGCTTGACCTTTTTGCTGGTTATTATTATTTGTCATTTTATTTTTACACACGCATCCCTGTAAGATCGTCAGTATTAATTTATGCTGACTGACTATCACTTTATTCCTGATTAATTCGTTGCGGTATTTCTGTCTCGTTAATGAGCTGCGAATAAACAATGAAGCAAGTAAATCGAGAGAATAGTAATGACAGTACCCGGGCCCTGCACGCATTAGCTAAATTAATGCCAAAGTTATCATCCCATGCCACCTTAACGTCTCTGCTGGAGACGATTAATCATACCTTTGACGCTCAACTGAGCTGGGTGATGATGCAGGATGATACGGGTCAGCCGCAGTTTGTCAGTGCCGGGAAATTAACCTGCCATCCGCTGGAAATTAATGCGTTTCTTGCCAGCCTGTTATTGCAGCGCCATCGCCGTTCATGGCGGGTCATCGGCTGGAAAGAGAATTTGGGTGCGCTGATATTTCCTCCCGGACATCCGGGCCATCAGCAATTACAGTCCGGGGTGCTGTGTAAAATGGCACCGCATCAGCAGGGCTATTTCTTCCTGGGGTTTACGCAGCCGCAAAACACCCTCACCGTGCTGAAAGAGGTGGTGATTATCCTGGTGGAAAAGCTGAAGGATTTTGTCACCGGTCTCGTCGCCCGGGAGCGCACGGCCAAAGAGATGCAGCGGATGATCGCCCAGTACAAAACGCTGTTTGAACGGGCACCGGTGCTGATGAATTCGTTCGACAGGAATAGCCGCTGCGTATTGTGGAATGCCGAATGCGAAAAGGTATTTGGCTGGACCATGGCGGAGATCAACGCTTATGCCGATCCGCTGGCGCTGTTTTATCCTGACCCGGAGGTGCGCCGTCGGGTGCACGAGTCGGTTAACACCACTCCGCTGAACGATATGTATGAATGGCATCCGGTACGGCGGGACGGAATGCAGCTCACCATCCTGTGGTCGAACATCTCCCTGCCGGACGGCTCAATTCTCAATATCGGGCTCGATATCACCGCCCGCAAAAAAGCAGAGCGGCAGCTGGAGATGAAGGCCATGACCGACGATCTGACCCGCTGCTTAAATCGCTTTGCCATCCTGCAGCAGATTGCCGCTGCCCTGGAGGCCAGCCAGCGGCAGGAGGCCGACAGCCACTTCTCGGTGCTGATGTTTGACCTGGATTTCTTCAAACAGATCAATGACCAGTGGGGGCACCTGGTGGGAGATGCCGCGTTGGTGCACTTCTGTGACTGCCTGCGGGGGCTGATCCCGCCCGGCTCAGCGCTGGGGCGGGTGGGCGGAGAGGAATTTTTACTGCTGCTGCCGAAGACCCGCAGCGGCGCGGCGGTACAGCTCTCTGCCCGGCTTCGCCAGGCGCTGGCCGGGACGCCGCTTAACGTCGGCAGCCGGACGCTGATCCTCTCCTTTAGCGCGGGGGTGGTCGAGGTGAGCAGTGCCCGGCACGATACTTCCTCATTACTCATTAGCGCAGATAAGGCACTTTATGATGCCAAACGCGCGGGCAGAGGAAAAACAATCGTCGCGGTTGATTATTTATAAATCACTTTAATCATTATCATGGGATAAATAGCACAAAATCTCATGATGAAGTTGCGCTTTTTTCACGCTGTCGGTAGTTTGACTTAATCGACGACATTCTGTTGCGTAATCCGGGTGCCTGGCTTTCTAAACGAGTATTTATTTTACTTAATAAACAGCAAACGAATACTTTCAGTTTGGCTTACGGACAAATATTATCGGCATAACCAAATATTAGGTTATTGGTGTTAAAAGTCAGTTGCTAACTTCGCATGATTCATGCAACGTAATCACCTGTTTAGCAAAGCATCCGGCCTTCATGATTACAGGCACATAAAAAGCAGGGATATAGGGCGGAAATGAATCGTAGCGCACGGGACAAGGTGCTGAGTATAGTCGGGGTTATCATGGTAGTTTCGCTACCTGTGATGCTTGCGCTATGGTTTGCCCAGCAACGCGCGGTTAACGAAACACGCAGCCAACTCAGCTCCTTTGCTCAACTCGCTTTAGATAAAACTGAACTGGTTATTCAACAGGTGGAGCTGGCACGTCATGCGGCTGAACAGTATTCGGGCGATATTTGCACGCCAGCACACCGACAGGATATGTTAAATATCGTGCGGGGCCGGCTTTACATTGCCGACCTGCTCTATGCTGATGGCCGTGAATTCCTCTGCTCCACGACGGGCACCCCCGATACCCCTTATACAATTTCCGCCGCCAATTACCAACGCCAGCCTGACGTCTCTATCTATTATTACCGCGATACGCCCTTTTATGCGGGATATAAGATGACGTATATGCAATTAGGGCATTATGTGGTGGTGGTGAACCCCCTGACCTATAGCGAGGTCATGTCTTCGGATCGCTCTCTGGCATGGGGTGTATTTGATACGGTGACCAACGCCTTTTTTTCCGTCAGCGAACAGGCGAATCAAAATGAATTAAAAACGCTGATTGGTGATAACACTCTCGCCTTCCAGAACGAAGGCCGCTTTTATACTATTGTTCGCTCGGACAAGCGCCCCATTGCCGCTATTGTTTCAACGACCAACCAGCGTTTTTATGAAGTGCTCTATCATCAGGCAACATTAACCCTGCCGCTGGGAATGATTAGCAGCATTATTATTTTACTGATGTGGTCGCGAACGCGACGGGAATTTAATTCCCCGGGGCGTTTATTGCATCGGGCATTAAATAAAAGACAGCTTTGCCTGCACTACCAGCCAATTATTGATATTAAAAGCAACGTCTGTGTCGGGGCTGAGGCGCTGTTGCGATGGCCTGGATTTAACGGCCCGGTGATGAGTCCGGTAGAATTTATCCCGCTGGCAGAAGAAGAGGGCATGAGCGAGCGCATTACCGACTACGTGGTGGAAGAAGTCTTCAGCGATTTGGGCCCTTTCCTGGCCTGCAATCCGCATATCTATATCTCCATTAACCTGTCGGCGACCGACTTCCACTCTTCACGCCTGATTGCGATGATCACCGATAAGGCCCGCCACTACAACGTTCGGGCCCAGCAGATTAAAATCGAAGTGACCGAGCGCGGGTTTATCGACGTGCCGAAAACGACGCCGGTGATTCAGGCGTTCCGTCAGGCAGGTTATGAAGTGGCGATCGATGATTTTGGTACCGGCTATTCCAACCTGCACAACCTCTACTCCCTGAACGTCGATATCCTGAAAATCGATAAATCCTTTATTGATACGCTGACCACCAACAGCACCAGCCACCTGATCGTCGAGCACATTATCGAAATGGCCCAGAGCCTACGCTTAAAAACCATCGCCGAAGGGGTGGAAACGGCGGAACAGGTCACCTGGTTAAACAAGCGCGGCGTGCAGTATTGCCAGGGCTGGCACTTTGCGAAGGCCATGTCGCCGCAGGATTTCATGACCTGGCAGCAACAGCCTGTCGCGGCATCACTCGCCCACAGCCACTAATTCAGCTGATGACGGTAGTCGCTGGGGGTGCGATCAAACTCGCGGCGGAATACGCGGGAAAAGGTCTGCTGAGAGACATAGCCCAGATCCATGGCGATATCAAAAATAGGTCGCTGGGTCGTGCGCAGCGCCTGGGCGGCCAACAATAACCGGCGCTGACGAATGTATTCGCCCAGCGTCTGGTGCGTGACGGCGCGGAACATCCTCTGCAAATACCACTTCGAATAACCTGACTTTTTCGCCACCACATCGATACTCAAGGGTTGATCGATATGGTCATCCATCCATTCAATAAGTGTCTGAATAATTTGTTGATGCGACATAAAGCAGCCTCCCTCTGGGTACACCTGTGTCTGTAGATTCGTCGTTTTGTCTGCGGGCGAGTATAATTCCTCAAGTTAACTTGAGGTAAAGAGGTTTTATGGAAAAGAAATTACCGCGGATAAAACCGCTGCTGACCCCGGGCGAGGTGGCCAGGCGTAGCGGCGTGGCGGTGTCAGCCCTGCATTTTTATGAAAGCAAAGGGTTAATTAAGAGTATTCGCAACACCGGCAACCAGCGGCGTTATACCCGTGACGTGCTGCGCTACGTGGCGATCATTAAGATTGCCCAACGCATTGGCATCCCGCTGGCCACCATTGGCGAGGCGTTCGGCATCCTGCCGGAGGGGCATACCCTGAGTGCAAAGGAGTGGAAGGCGTTATCCTCCCAGTGGCGCGACGAGCTGGATCGGCGCATTCATACCCTGGAGGCGCTGCGCGATGAGCTTGACGGCTGCATCGGCTGCGGTTGCCTGTCGCGCAGCGACTGCCCGCTGCGTAACCCTGGCGACAGACTGGGCGAGCAGGGCACCGGCGCGCGGCTGCTGGAAGAGGATTAGCCAGACGCAGTAAAAACTAAAGCGCCACAGAGGGCGCTTTAGTTTATTCCCGGTCTTTGTCTTTCTCTCTATCCCGCTGGTTCACAGGAGGGTTTCCCCCGACATCAACACCCCTCAGTCGAGCATGCTTTGGAGGTTCCGGTTTGTGCTGACAATTTAAGTCTAGGCCGGGAGCCCGGGTTTTCCAGCGCGCCTGTACAAAAACTCGGCGAAATTTTTTCGCCAGGTTGTGCAATTTTCTATAGTTAGTGGATAAGCCCAACTGGAGATGACCATGATTAAGGTCCACCACCTCAACCAGTCCCGATCCCAGCGCGTGCTCTGGGCGCTGGAAGAGCTCTCACTGCCCTATCAGATTGAACGTTATCAGCGGGATAAGACCATGATGGCCCCCGCCGCGTTGCGCAAAGTCCACCCGCTGGGCAAATCCCCGGTGCTGGAGGATAACGGCCTGATCCTCGCGGAGTCGGGGGCTATCCTCGAATACCTGCAGGAGACCTACGATCCCGGGTCGCAGCTTAAGCCGCAGGATCGCGAGATGAAACTGCACTACCGTTTCTGGCTCCACTACGCCGAAGGCTCCCTGATGCCGCTGCTGCTGATGAAGCTGGTCTTCTCCAGCCTCGGTAAACCGCCGATCCCGTTTGGCCTGCGCTCGCTGGGCAAAGTGCTGGGGCAGGGGGTGCAGAAGGCCTATCTCAACAAACAGCTGGAAACTCACGCCCGTTTTCTCGAGTCCTGGCTGAAGGATCACCGCTGGTTTGCCGGGGATAGCCTCAGCATGGCGGATGTGCAGATGAGCTTCCCGGTGTTTGCCCTGCTGAAACGTGGCGGTATCGAGGATCTTCCTCACCTGCAGAGCTGGATGAAAAACGTCGAAATGCGTCCGGCCTGGCAGCGGGCGATCCAGCAGGGCGGTCCGTTCGAAATTCCTGGCGAGTCCTGAAAATGTTATCAAATTGCGCATTCACGATAACGTTTGCGCATACTCTGTCTACTTCTTCACCACCCCGTATGGAAATTAGCGAAAAACGGCAAAGTTAAGTTGAAAACGCCCATGTTTAAGCCGGATAATCGTTTGCCTTTAATTCAACACCCGTTTTGTCAGCGTGAAGCTAAACGTTTGCTTTTTTTATGACGCCCCTCTTTGTCATAAACGCAGCACAGGGATAAGACGTTTCGCTGGTCGTGGAGTGTCCATCACGCTGACCGACGACGATAATAATTTTTCAGGGGATGTTTTCTATGTCTACGCCATCTGCGCGTACCGGCGGTTCACTCGACGCCATGTTCAAAATTTCTGCCCGCGGCAGCACCGTGCGTCAGGAGATCGTTGCCGGTCTGACGACCTTCCTGGCGATGGTCTACTCGGTGATCGTGGTCCCGGGCATGCTGGGCAAAGCCGGTTTCCCACCGGCGGCGGTCTTTGTTGCCACCTGTCTGGTGGCCGGTGTGGGCTCCATCGTGATGGGTCTGTGGGCCAACCTGCCGCTGGCGATCGGCTGCGCCATCTCGCTGACCGCCTTCACCGCGTTCAGCCTGGTGCTGGGTCAGCAGATCAGCGTGCCGGTTGCGCTGGGTGCCGTGTTCCTGATGGGTGTGCTGTTTACCATCATCTCCGCTACAGGTATCCGTAGCTGGATCCTTCGCAACCTGCCGCAGGGCGTTGCGCACGGCACCGGGATCGGTATCGGTCTGTTCCTGCTGCTGATTGCCGCCAACGGCGTTGGTCTGGTGATCAAGAACCCGCTGGACGGTCTGCCGGTTGCGCTGGGTAATTTCGCCAGCTTCCCGGTGATCATGTCGCTGATTGGCCTGGCGGTGATCATTGGTCTGGAAAAACTGAAAGTGCCGGGCGGCATCCTGCTGACCATCATCGGCGTTTCTGTTGTGGGTCTGATTTTCGATCCTGCGGTGCACTTCTCCGGCGTGTTCGCCATGCCATCCCTGAGCGATGAAAACGGCAACTCGCTGATCGGTAGCCTGGATATCATGGGCGCGCTGAACCCGGTGGTACTGCCAAGCGTGCTGGCTCTGGTGATGACCGCGGTCTTCGACGCCACCGGCACCATCCGTGCGGTAGCGGGCCAGGCGAATCTGCTGGATAAAGACGGTCAGATTATCGATGGCGGCAAAGCGCTGACCACCGACTCCCTGAGCAGCGTCTTCTCCGGCCTGGTGGGTGCTGCCCCGGCAGCCGTGTATATCGAATCTGCGGCGGGTACGGCGGCAGGCGGTAAAACCGGTCTGACGGCGATCACCATCGGCGTGCTGTTCCTGCTGATCCTGTTCCTTGCTCCGCTGTCGTATCTGGTGCCGGCATACGCCACTGCACCGGCGCTGATGTACGTTGGCCTGCTGATGCTGAGCAACGTGGCGAAAATTGATTTTGCCGACTTCGTTGATGCGATGGCCGGTCTGATCACCGCGGTGTTCATCGTGCTGACCTGTAACATCGTAACCGGCATCATGATCGGTTTCGCGTCGCTGGTGATTGGCCGTATCGTCTCCGGTGAATGGCGTAAGCTGAACATCGGTACGGTAGTGATTGCCGTGGCGCTGGTGGCATTCTACGCGGGCGGCTGGGCTATCTAAGCTGGCAACTGCACAAAACAACGGGTGGCTCAGGCCGCCCGTTTTTATTTTCGGAACACATCTTGTTGCCTTATGCGTTACTCTGGGGGAGATACACTGTGGCAAGATGCCAGTGATGTAAACGTACAGAAATCTCGCAAACAGGGAACGCATGGAAATCTTCTTCACAATACTCATCATGACCCTTTTGGTCTCTCTCTCCGGGGTAGTCACCCGCGTACTGCCCTTCCAGTTACCGCTGCCGCTGATGCAGATCGCCATCGGTGCTCTGCTGGCGTGGCCGACGTTCGGATTGCATGTCGAGTTTGATCCCGAACTGTTTCTGGTACTGTTTATTCCTCCCCTGCTGTTTGCCGACGGCTGGAAAACCCCGACCCGTGAGTTTCTCGAACACGGGCGCGAAATTTTCGGCCTGGCGCTGGCGCTGGTGGTGGTCACCGTGGTGGGGATTGGTTTTCTCATCTACTGGGTGGTGCCGGGCATCCCGCTGATACCGGCCTTTGCGCTGGCGGCAGTGCTGTCGCCAACCGATGCCGTGGCGCTGTCGGGGATCGTCGGTGAAGGGCGCATACCGAAGAAAATCATGGGCATTCTGCAGGGCGAGGCGCTGATGAACGACGCCTCCGGCCTGGTGGCGCTGAAGTTTGCCGTTGCCGTGGCGATGGGCACCATGGTCTTCACCATCGGCGGGGCGTCCGTTGAATTCTTTAAAGTCGCCATTGGCGGCATTTTGGCTGGGTTTGTGGTGAGCTGGCTGTACGGTCGTTCGCTGCGCTTCCTCAGTCGCTGGGGCGGCGATGAGCCCGCCACGCAAATCGTGCTGCTGTTCCTGCTGCCGTTCGCCTCTTATCTGATTGCAGAACACATCGGCGTATCTGGCATTCTGGCGGCGGTGGCTGCCGGGATGACCATTACCCGCGCCGGGGTCATGCGTACCGCGCCGCTGGCGATGCGCCTGCGCGCCAACAGCACCTGGTCGATGCTGGAGTTTGTCTTTAACGGCATGGTGTTCCTGCTGTTGGGCCTGCAGCTACCGGGGATCCTCGAATCCTCGCTGGTGGCGGCCGAAGCCGACCCGAATGTTGAAACCTGGATGCTGTTTACCGATATCGTGCTGATTTACGCCGCGCTGATGCTGGTGCGTTTCGGCTGGCTGTGGACGATGAAAAAATTCAGCGTGCGTTTCCTGAAAAAGAAACCGATGGAGTTTGGCTCATGGACCACCCGTGAACTGCTGATCTCCACCTTCGCCGGGGTGCGTGGGGCTATCACGCTGGCCGGTGTGCTCTCCATTCCGCTGCTGCTGCCGACCGGCGACGTCTTCCCGGCCCGCTATGAGCTGGTGTTCCTGGCGGCAGGGGTGATCCTGTTCTCGCTGTTTGTCGGCGTGGTGATGCTGCCGATCCTGCTGCAACACATGGAAGTCGGCGATCACGTTCAGCAGCATAAAGAGGCGCGTATTGCCCGGGCGGCAACGGCGGAGGTCGCCATTGTTGCCATCCAGAAGATGGAGGAGCGTCTGGCCGCCGATACCGAAGAGAACATCGATACCCAGCTGCTGAAAGAGGTGAGTTCGCGGGTGATTGGTAACCTGCGCCGCCGCGCGGATGGCCGCAACGACGTGGAGAGCTCGCTGATGGAAGAGAACCTCGAACGCCGCTTCCGCCTGGCCGCGCTGCGCTCGGAACGCGCGGAGCTGTACCACCTGCGCGCCACTCGGGAGATCAGCAACGAGACCCTGCAAAAACTGCTGCACGATCTCGATTTGATGGAAGCGTTGTTAATAGAGAAGCAGTAGCCGTTTATTGCCCGGTGGCGCTACGCTTACCGGGCCTGCATGCTGACCGTAGGCCGGGTAAGGCGAAGCCGCCACCCGGCGTTATTCCACCGAAGTCCAGAATCCCTCACAGCATTTCAGCCACGCCTGAGCGCTGTTCGACAGGTAGACCCCCTCCCGCCAGATCATCCCCAGCTGCCAGTGCAGATCGCTCTGCAACGGGATCCAGCGCAGCGTGTTTTTATCCAGCCGCTCGCAGATGGGCTGCGGCAATATGGCAATCCCCACCCCCGCCTGCACCATCGCCGCCAGAAAGTCCCACTGCCCGCTGCGCACCACGATGCGCGGCTTCACGCCGTGCTGGCTGAAGAGCTGCATCAGCTGGCGGCTGAGGGCAAAATCTTCGTTGTAGATCAGTAGCGGATGCTCGGCCAGCAGCTCCGGATTAATGGCCTCAAGCGTCAACCAGCTACCGGAGCGCGGCACCAGCACGCACAGCGGATGGCTGAACAGCGGCAGCGCGGTCAGGCCGCTGTCCTCCTCCACCGGCAGGGCGGTCATCGCCAGATCCAGCTCGCCGTTGATCACCGCCTGCTGAACGGTTAAGCCGCCAAATTCAGAAATTTTCAGCTCCACGCCGGGGTAGCGCTGGCGAAACAGGCCGATGGGCCCGGCCATCATCATCCCCACCATTGGCGGGATCCCGAGGCGCAGTAAGCCTTTATTCAGGTGGTTGATATCGCCCAGTTCGGCCTCCAGCTGGCGAAACTCCGCGAGGATCGCCAGCCCGCGCTCAAACACCACCCGACCGGTGTCGGTTAACAGCAGCTTGCGTCCGTCGCGGATCAGCAGGGTACAGTTCAGTTCATCTTCGAGGTTTTTCAGCATTTTGCTGATGGTGGGTTGGGTGACAAAAAGCTTCTCCGCGGCGCGGGTGAAACTCTGCTGGCGGACCACTTCGACAAAGTAACGCAGCGTGCGTATGTCCATGACTATTCCTCGAAACTATACCTTTGATGATTTTAATTCATTTCAGTCAATTACGGGCGCTCACTATACTGGCGCTCTCTCTCATTTTTAGGAAATCCCCATGACCGTGGCGTTAGGTCGCGTTACGCCTGCCGTCGTGCAACGACTCCAGGTACCGGTGCAGGTACTGCTTTATGCGGGTCTTTTTGTCTTCGCTGAATACCTAGTTAGCTGGCTACATCTGCCGCTGCCGGCCAATCTGGTCGGGATGGTGCTGATGTTCAGCCTGATCCTCTGTCGCGTTATTCCCCTGAACTGGGTGCGGGCGGGCTCGCGCTGGCTGCTGGCGGAAATGCTGCTGTTCTTTGTGCCTGCGGTGGTGGCGGTGGTCAATTACGTCCAGCTGCTGATGGTGGATGGCTGGCGTATTTTTGCGGTGATCGCCCTGAGCACGCTGATGGTGCTGGGTGCCACCGCGTGGGTGGTGGATAAAGTCTATCGCTTTGAAATCAGCAGGCAGAAACATGACTAACTTTCAGGTCAGCGTCCTCTGCCTGGTGGTGACGCTGGTGATCTATTTCGCCAACAAGCGTCTCTATCGCCGCTTTCGTAAACTGCCTCTGATGCCGCTGGTCTTCACCCCGATTCTGCTGGTGATGATGCTGGTGTGGGGCCATATCTCCTGGCAGAACTATATCGGGGAAGCGCACTGGCTGCTGTGGCTGCTCGGCCCGGCGACCATCGCCTTTGCGGTGCCGGTGTACGACAACCTCGCGGTGATCAAACGCCACTGGATGTCGCTCTCCGCCGGGGTGATCACCGCCACGGTGGTGGCCGTTACCAGCTCGGTCTGGCTGGCGCGATTGTTTACCCTGTCGGACGAGATCCAGCGCAGCCTTGCGGTGCGCTCCGTCACCACGCCCTTTGCGCTGGCCGCGGCGAAACCGCTCGGCGGACAGCCGGATCTGGTGGCGCTGTTCGTGGTGGTCACCGGGGTGTTCGGTATGGCGGTGGGGGATATGCTGTTTCTGCGGCTCTCGATCCGTGAAGGGATGGCGAAAGGGGCCGGGTTTGGCGCGGCCTCCCACGGCGCGGGCACTGCCCGCTCCTACGAGCTGGGCCAGCAGGAGGGGGTGGTCGCCAGCCTGGTGATGATGCTCTCCGGCGTGGTGATGGTGCTGGTGGCTCCGCTGGTGGGCTGGTTGATGTTCTGATTTTTGCCCGGCGGCGCTGCGCTTGCACGGGCCTACGGTATTGTAGGCCGGGTAAGCGCAGCGCCACCCGGCAAGGCTAACGATTCAAACGACGCACAATCCGCTCCACCTTCTGACGGAAATCTGCCGCGACCTGCGCGGGCGTCTGGCCCTGCTCCAGTTTTTCCCGCGCTGAGGTGAACTGGTCGATCACCTGCAAATCTTCGATATAGGGCGTGGCAACGGCGGTAGTGTGCAGGGACTGCGCCTGACGCAGCCCGGCGATCACCGGATCCTGCGGGTCAATCACCCCTTTCTCCGTAAGCTGCGTCTCCGCCGCCTTGTTGAGCGGAATACCGCGCTCCAGCCCCAGCGCTTCAACCGAGTGCGGATCGTTAAGCAGATAGTTCACCAGTATCGCCGCCTCTTTTGGATGCTTCGTGGATTTCGCCACCGACAGCATCTGCGCCGTTTTGAAGTAGACCCCCGATTCCTCCGTCCCGGGCTGCATCACGTAGTCGCCCAGCACCAGCTTCGCCGGCGGCGTCATGTTGTTGGCAAACATCCGAATGGTGATGTTCCAGGTAAACAGGCCGCCCCATTCGCCGTTAATCCACGGCTTCATCTCATAGAGATTGCCTTTGCCGTAGGAGGAGAGGGTTTTTGGTGACGGAAGAACGCGATCGTCGCTCAGGCGCTTCACAAAGCTGAATGCCTCCTGCCACTGGGCGTCGTTCCAGGCGAAGGTGCCGTCGCTGTTGAACATCGGCTGGTGGTGGGTCTGCATCATGTACGTATTGAGCAGCAGAATGACGTCCTGATCGACCATCGCGTAGGGGTAGTAGTTGTTACCCAGTTTTTGCTGGAAGGTTTTCCCGGCGGCAAAAAATTCATCCCAGGTTTTCGGGTACGCCAGCCCGGCTTTCTGCCAGGTGACGTCGTTGTAGTAAAAGACCGGGGCGTTAACCGAGATCGGCAGGCCGTTGAGCTTGCCTTTGATGGTGGTGGACTGCAGATCCTGCGCCTGATACTGGCTTAAATCGAGCTCCGCTTTCAGCTTGTCGAGATCGTAATAGCCTTCGCCGTTTTTGGAAAAGACGATCAGCCACGGCCAGTTGGTCTGCATCACATCCGGCTCGGTGCCGCTCGCCATCTGGGTGGTCAGGCGCGAAAGGTGCCCGTCCCAGCCGGTGTATTCGGCCTTCACTTTGATCTCCGGATGCGCTTTTTCGAAAGCGTCGAGCGCCTTCAGCGTGGCCTGGTGGCGGCTGTTGCCACCCCACCACGACATGCGTAATTCAACGGGCTGCGCCCAGGCAGAGGTACAGGAAAATAACAGCGATGCGATGACACCTGACAGGAGCTTATTCATTATTTTTCTCCGGGACTTTTATTATTAAACAGGTGAATAACGGCGCAGCCTCCTGCCGCGCCTGCAATACGTCCTTAGCGTTTCGTCAGACGGGAAACCAGCTCAAACTCCCTGAAGTTGACCGGCCGCTGCTGCTGCATGGAGATGTTGCCTGCAATCCCGGTGAGGATAGACATCGCCCCGGCCCGGTGGTCGGCCGCGCGCTGCAGCGGGTCGTGGCCCGGCGTACCGAACAGGTCGGCCAGCATGGCGTTGTCGCCGCCGCCGTGGCCCCCTTCGCCGAGGCTGAACTCCGCTTTCCAGGGTTCGGCAAACATCGGGAAGACGGTGAGATCGCACTGCTCAAGGCTGCCCTCGTTTTCGCGCTCGCCCCCGGCGTTGACGTAAGACTTCTCGACGATCTTCATCTCCAGCCGGCCTTCGGTACCGTTAAAGACCACATTCAGCCCTTCCCACGGCAGGTAGACATTGAGGGAGTAGGTGAGCTGGACCTGGTTCTGGTATTTCACCAGCACTGACATCGTGTCTTCAATGGTGATGCCGTCGCTGAACACGCTCTGGTCGCGAAAGTAGTTATCTTCATGCTCGGCGTCGAGATAGAGCGCTTTCAGCTGGGCGTTCTCTGCCATCTGCAGGGCAAAGGGATCCGCTTTCGCTTCGGCAAAGCCGTGGGCGCGCGGGTAAAAGTGCGTTACCCCGCGCTTCTCCGCGTTCTCCCGGCCATAGAACTGCAGGCTGCCTTCGGCGTAAACCCGCTCCGGGTAGCTGCCGAGCCAGAAGTTCATCAGGTCGAAGTGGTGGGTGGATTTATGCACCAGCAGGCCACCACTGTTGCGTTTTTCCCGGTGCCAGCGGCGGAAGTAGTCCGCGCCGTGTTCGGTGTTGAGCAGCCATTCGAAGTGTACCGAGGTGACCCTGCCGATCGTCCCCTGCATCAGCAGCTCGCGCACCTTGCTATGGTGCGGGGCGTAGCGGTAGTTGAAGGCCACGCGCACGCTGCGGCCGGTCTCTTCGATGGCGTCAAGAATGCGCAGGGCGCGCTGTTCGTCGATGGTCATCGGCTTTTCGGTAATCACATCGCAGCCGGCGTGCAGGGCGCGAACGATGTAGTCGTCGTGGGTGCGGTCCATGGTGGTGACAATAATCACATCGGGACGCGTTTCGCGGATCATCTCTTCAAACTGCGCCGCCTGCCAGGTAGAGACCGGCGCGGCCCCTTCGTTTTTTAATAACTGATTGGCGTAGTGCATCCGCGTGGTATTGGTATCGCAGAACGCGACCATTCTGGCATTTTCCCGCCAGGCGCCGCCGATGGCGGAAATATATAAACCGGCGCGACCGCCCGTTCCTACCAGAGCATAAGTTTTCATGGCATCCTCGATTAATATGAATAATAAAAATCAGCAAGGTGGCCCAATGAAACGTATTCCACATCAGTTGATGGAGCTGAACAGCACTTTTATCTGGCACTGGCCCTGGTTTATTCAGGGCGTAAAAAGCGCGAAACAGCACGGTTTCACTGGGATCATCCTGCATCAACAGGAACTGCTTTCGGTACTGGCGACGCCCTCGCCGTTAAGCCAGAAGCTCAACGTCGAGAACCTTATTCATCAGCAAAATTACGCCCTGCAATATTTAATCCGCGTCGATCGTTATCTGGCGGAAAATAACCTGTCGTTCTGGCTTCAGGGTGAAGCCGCGCCCAATGACGACATTATTAAGCGTAAATTTCCTGAGCTGACGTTCGACGAAAAAAGCGCGCCCGATTTCTGGCACCTTTTTTATGCCGCGATATTGCATTCGCTATTACATGCCTTGCCCCATCTCAGCGGGCTTATTCTCAGCCTGACGACGCCGGACTTTCAGACCACCCGCTGGCAGCAAAGCCTGCATGATGTCTGGAGCCTGCTGCGCGCCCGGGGCAAGAATCTGATCCTGCGCGACTTCATTGATGACAGCTGGCCGCGCCAGCAGCTCGCGAACATTCTGGCGACGCTCCCGGACGACGTGCGCGCCTCGGTAAAAGCCACCGAACTGGATTACCATCCCGGCTTTGCCAACCATCCGCATATCGCCACCCTGCCGGGACATAAAAAGTGGATCGAGTACGACCTCTTCGGCACCGGCTACGGCTGGACCGCTCTGCCGTGCTATCTGGCCGATGAGATCGGCGGCCGCTTAAGCTGGGCGCTCAGCGCCGCCGAAAACGAAATCGAAGCCATTACCTCCCGCGTGAGCTGGCAGTGGCTGCCCGACAGCCGGGTGATGGACTCCGCCAACGCCATCAACCTGTTTGGGCTTACCGCCGCCAACCAGGCCGCCGATGCGGCGCTGCCTGCCACCTTCGATCGCTGGGCGGAGCACCATCAGCTCGGTTTTCGCTCCCAGCAGGACAGGCATCAGCTCTCGACCATCGTCCATGCCAGCTACGACTGGCTGTGCAAAACGCCGAACCTCCTCGGGCGACGGCTGCACTATCAGAGCCAGATCCCGGAGAGCATGGCCCAGGCGCAGCAGCTGCTGCATATGGACACCCGCAGCGCCAACTGGCTGCATGCCTGGCAGCCGCTGATGCCCACCGACGATCCCGCGCTTGGCAGAGAGCAGCGGGAGCGGATGGCGCTGGAGAAAGAGGCCGCCTGCTTCCTTGCATCACGCACGCTGCAAAACCTGCGTGAGCTGATGCCGCGTATTATCTGCCCGGACGACAGCCTGGCGATCCTGCTCGCCGCCTGGCGCAGCGCGGAGATCTACAGCCAGATGTTCTCCCACGTGGCCGCCGCAGTGACCGACGTGCTGTGGCTCGACCATTACGGTGCGAACAGCCTGCCTGCTGATACCCTGCAGAAGCATCAGCACCGGCTGCTTCACTACAGCGACACCCTGAATCGCTGGCTGGCTGATCCTCCCGCCAACGCGCCGTTATTCCTGCCGCTGTTGCTGAGCCCGGCGCGGCTGGAGCGCTTTGCCAGAAGCCTGAGCGCGTCGCGGTAACTAAAGAATAAAAACTGAGACAAGGATTGTCTGTACGGTGGGGAGAGGGAAAGCCGGGGATTGGCGTGAAATGGGGAAAAGTGTGATGGCCTTTGCGGATCGCAGATAAAGCCTGTGATGTGCATCGGCTTTTTCCGTTCTGGCGACGTGATAAACGTCACCAGAAGGGGAAAAAAATGTGATCCCCGACCAGCGGCCGGGGAGGGGATTTTAGTGCGCGCGGCCCTGTTCGACACCCAGGCCGGTTTGAGAACGGATAAACTGGGCGCGGAACTTCTCACGCTCCAGATTCCCTTCCGCCGAGTTATCGGTGGCGGAGAAGAACCAGATCCCAATGAATGCCACGGCGATAGAGAACAGCGCCGGGTACTCGTAAGGGAAGATGGCTTTTTCGTGGCCGAGGATCTGCACCCAGATGGTTGGGCCGAGGATCATCAGGATCACCGCGGTCAGCAGGCCCAGCCAGCCGCCCACCATCGCCCCACGGGTGGTCAGTTTTGACCAGTACATGGAGAGCAGAATGATCGGGAAGTTGCAGCTTGCAGCGATGGAGAAGGCCAGTCCCACCATAAAGGCGATATTCTGGTTCTCGAACAGGATCCCCAGCAGGATCGCCACCACCCCCAGCACCAGCACGGTGATTTTGGAGACTTTCAGCTCATCGCGCTCGGAAGCACCTTTACGCCAGACGTTGGCATAGAGGTCATGGGAGACCGCAGAAGCCCCGGCCAGCGTCAGACCCGCGACCACCGCCAGAATAGTGGCGAAGGCTACGGCGGAGATAAAGCCGAGGAACAGGTTGCCACCCACCGCGTCAGCCAGGTGCACTGCCGCCATGTTGTTGCCGCCAATCAGCGCACCCGCCGCGTCTTTGAACGCCGGGTTGGCACCTACCAGCATGATGGCACCGAAGCCGATGATAAAGGTCAGAATGTAGAAGTAACCCATAAAGCCGGTGGCGTAGAGTACGCTTTTACGCGCTTCGCGCGCATCGGACACCGTGAAGAAACGCATCAGGATGTGCGGCAGACCTGCGGTACCAAACATCAGTCCGAGACCTAACGACAGCGCCGAGATCGGATCTTTCACCAGCCCGCCCGGACTCATGATCGCTTCTCCTTTCGGGTGGACCGCCATCGCTTCGCTGAACAGGTTGTTGAAGCTGAAGCCGACGTGCTTCATTACCATAAAGGCCATAAAGCTGGCACCGAACAGCAGCAGTACGGCTTTAATGATCTGCACCCAGGTGGTGGCGAGCATGCCGCCAAACAGGACGTACATCACCATCAGCACGCCCACCAGCACCACCGCGATATGGTAGTTCAGGCCGAACAGCAGCTGGATGAGTTTACCGGCACCCACCATCTGGGCGATCAGGTACAGGGCCACCACCACCAGCGAGCCGCAGGCGGAGAGGGTACGGATCGGCCCCTGCTTCAGGCGATAGGAGGCCACGTCGGCAAAGGTATAACGCCCGAGGTTACGCAGACGTTCAGCGATCAGGAACAGAATAATGGGCCAGCCGACGAGGAAGCCGAGAGAGTAGATCAGCCCGTCGTAGCCGGAGGTGTAGACCAGCGCAGAGATCCCGAGGAAGGAGGCCGCCGACATAAAGTCGCCCGCGATCGCCAGCCCGTTCTGGAAGCCGGTAATATTGCCGCCCGCGGTGTAGTAATCATTACGGGAGCGCACGCGTTTCGACGCCCAGTAGGTGATATACAGCGTCAGCACCACGAAGATCAGGAACATCACAATCGCCTGCCAGTTGGTTGGCTGGCGTTCAACAGCCCCGGTAATGGCATCGGCGGCATTTGCCGCAAAGGGGAGGGTGGCGGCGAGCGCCGTCAGAACTCGCTTCATGATGCTTTTACCTCACGCAGAACCGCTTTATTCAGACGATCAAATTCACCGTTAGCACGAATGACGTACACGGCGGTCAGCACAAACGAAATGACGATTACCCCGATACCGATAGGGATGCCGCGGGTGACGCTGGTCCCCGCGTGTAGGGGGGTGCCCAGCCAATGTGGGGCGAAGGCAATCAGCAGAATAAAGCCGACGTAAATGATTAACATGATGATAGATAAAGTGAAGGCAAACCGTTGCCGCTTATCGACGAGCTCCCTGTAGTGCGCACTATTCTCTATCTGCTGACAAATATTATCATTCATCACAGAGTCTCCAGACGTATTGTAGGGTTTTTATTCCCTCTCCCTTTAAGGGAGAGGGTTAGGGTGAGGGTATTACGATGGCATGGCGATGGCCTGCTTCTCTTCGAGCAGTTTGTCTACCACGCCAGGATCGGCGAGCGTCGAGGTATCGCCTAAGTTGCTGGTATCACCCGCGGCGATTTTGCGCAGAATGCGGCGCATGATCTTGCCGGAGCGGGTTTTCGGCAGCGAGTCGGTCCAGTGCAGTACATCCGGAGTGGCAAGCGGGCCAATCTCTTTACGCACCCAGTTACGCACCTCGGTATAGAGCTCCGGGGACGGCTCTTCGCCATGGTTCAGGGTAACGTAGGCGTAGATCGCCTGGCCTTTGATGCTGTGTGGAATGCCCACAACCGCCGCTTCGGCAATCTTCGGATGCGACACCAGCGCCGACTCGATCTCGGCGGTCCCCAGACGGTGGCCTGAAACGTTAAGCACGTCGTCCACGCGACCGGTGATCCAGTAGTAACCGTCTTCATCACGGCGCGCGCCGTCGCCGCTGAAGTACATGTTTTTGAAGGTGGAGAAGTAGGTCTGCTCGAAGCGATCGTGATCGCCAAACAGGGTGCGCGCCTGGCCCGGCCAGGAGTCAGTGATCACCAGGTTGCCCTCGGTGGCCCCGTCCAGCGGGTTACCTTCGTTATCCACCAGCGCAGGCTGGACGCCAAAGAACGGTCGGGTCGCGGAGCCGGCTTTCAGCTGGGTAGCACCCGGCAACGGGGTGATCATGAACCCACCGGTTTCGGTCTGCCACCAGGTGTCGACCACCGGGCACTTCTCGTTACCGATCTTCTTCCAGTACCACTCCCAGGCTTCCGGGTTGATCGGCTCGCCCACGGATCCGAGGATGCGCAGTGAGGAGCGGTCGGTCCCTTCGATAGCCTTGTCGCCCTCCGCCATCAGCGCGCGAATTGCGGTCGGCGCCGTATAGAGAATATTGACCTGATGCTTGTCCACCACCTGGCTCATGCGCGCCGGGGTCGGCCAGTTCGGCACCCCTTCGAACATCAGCGTAGTAGCACCGCATGCCAGCGGGCCGTACAGCAGGTAGCTGTGACCGGTGACCCAGCCCACGTCGGCGGTACACCAGTAGATATCGCCCTGGTGATAATCAAAGACATACTTGAAGGTGGTCGCGGCATAGACCAGATAGCCGCCGGTGGTGTGCAGCACGCCCTTCGGCTTGCCGGTAGAGCCGGAGGTATAAAGGATAAACAGCGGATCTTCCGCGTTCATCGCTTCCGGCTGGTGCTGGTCGCTGGCCTGCTCGATCAGATCGCTCCACCACAGGTCACGCCCCTCATGCCATGCAATGGCGTTGCCGGTGCGCTTCAGCACAATCACGCTCTTAACGCTGTTTACGTTCGGGTTATTCAGGGCGTCGTCGACGTTCTTTTTCAGCGGAACGGCACGGCCCGCACGTACGCCTTCGTCGGCAGTGATCACCAGTTTGGAACTGGAGTCGATGATGCGTCCGGCCACCGCTTCCGGCGAGAAGCCGCCGAAAATCACCGAGTGCACGGCACCGATGCGGGCACAGGCCAGCATTGCCACGGCCGCTTCCGGCACCATCGGCATATAGATAGCCACCACGTCGCCTTTTTTGATGCCCTGAGCCAGCAGTACGTTGGCAAAGCGGCAGACATCGCGGTGCAGTTCGCGGTAGGTGATATTTTTGCTCTGGGACGCGTCATCGCCCTCCCAGATAATGGCCGTCTGATCGCCGCGCTCGGCGAGGTGGCGATCCAGGCAGTTGGCGGCGAGGTTCAGGGTGCCGTCTTCATACCATTTAATAGAGACGTTGCCCGGCGCAAAAGAGGTGTTCTTGACCGTCTGATACGGGGTGATCCAGTCAAGGATTTTGCCCTGCTCGCCCCAGAAGGCGTCAGGGTTGGTAATAGACAGTTGATACTTCTCCTGGTACTGCTCCGGGTTAATCAGGCAGCGGTCCGCAATATTTGCGGGAATGTCGTGTTTATGGACCTGGCTCATGGTTTTTGTTCTCCTTGTAGAATGTTAATAATATGTCGCAAAAACGTTAATTGTAGGGGCTTTGGAACCTTTGTTTACTATTTGGGCGACAGATCACGCAAAAATTAAGGCGTTCGAAAAGTGAGCAAATGACACTTAGAAGAAAAATAATTACCCGTGCAGATTATTTGCATTTATGGATAAAAAAGCGTTTTTATAACAAAAGGTTATTTATCATGACTGATACAAATTAGCGTGATAACGCCATTTGTCAGTCAAATGCCTCGTTCTTAAAGGCTTGCGCAGCATGCCGTGCAAATGGTACTGATACCGCGCGTTAAAAAACCCCATAAATGAACGCAACACAATTCATACCCTTTCAGTATGTGTCGTCCCCGCCGTTTTACGAGTACGAACACTTCATTGAGGAAGTCTGTTGTTATGAAAAATTTGAAAGTCAGCCTGGCCTGGCAAATTTTGCTGGCCCTTGTGCTGGGTATCTTGCTGGGTAGTTATCTGCATTATCACAGTGACAGCCGGGAATGGCTGATCGCCAACTTACTGTCGCCTGCCGGTGATATCTTTATTCATCTGATCAAGATGATTGTGGTGCCGATTGTTATCTCGACGCTGGTGGTCGGGATTGCCGGAGTGGGTGACGCGAAGCAGCTCGGCCGCATCGGCGCAAAAACCATCCTTTATTTCGAAGTGATCACTACGGTAGCCATTATTCTCGGCATCACGCTGGCGAATGTGTTCCAGCCTGGCGCGGGCATTGATATGTCGCAGCTGGCGACGGTGGATATTTCGAAATACCAAAGCACGACCGCAGATGTGCAAAGCCATGCTCATGGCCTGATGGGAACTATCCTGTCGCTGGTGCCGACCAATATCGTGGCGTCGATGGCGAAGGGCGAGATGCTGCCGATCATCTTCTTCTCCGTGCTCTTTGGTCTGGGGCTCTCGTCCCTGCCAGCGACGCACCGTGAACCGCTGGTGACCGTGTTCCGCTCTATCTCCGAAACCATGTTCAAAGTGACCCACATGGTGATGCGCTATGCGCCGGTCGGGGTGTTCGCGCTGATCGCGGTGACGGTGGCGAACTTCGGTTTTGCCTCCCTGTGGCCGCTGGCGAAGCTGGTGCTGCTGGTGCACTTCGCCATCCTGTTCTTCGCCCTGGTGGTGCTGGGGCTGGTGGCGCGGATGTGTGGTCTGAGCATCTGGATCCTGATCCGTATCCTGAAAGACGAGCTGATTCTGGCGTACTCCACCGCCAGCTCCGAGAGCGTGCTGCCGCGAATTATTGAGAAGATGGAAGCCTACGGGGCCCCTGCGTCGATCACCAGCTTCGTGGTGCCGACCGGTTACTCGTTTAACCTCGACGGCTCCACGCTGTACCAGAGTATTGCGGCGATCTTTATTGCCCAGCTGTACGGTATCGATCTCTCCCTGTGGCAGGAGATCGTGCTGGTGCTGACGCTGATGGTGACGTCAAAAGGGATTGCCGGCGTGCCGGGCGTCTCCTTTGTGGTGCTGCTGGCGACCCTGGGTAGCGTGGGGATTCCGCTGGAAGGGCTGGCGTTTATCGCCGGTGTTGACCGTATCCTCGACATGGCGCGTACCGCGCTGAACGTGGTGGGTAATGCCCTGGCGGTGCTGGTGATTGCCAAGTGGGAACACAAGTTCGACCGTAAGAAAGCCCTGGCGTATGAACGCGAGGTGCTGGGCCGTTTCGATAAGACGGCGGACCAGTAAAATAAAAAGCCGGGTGGCGCTATCGCTTACCCGGCCTACGGACCTGTGGGCCGGGCAAGCGAAGCGCCCCCGGCACGCAGACCGCACTACTCCCCGCTCAGCGCCTCAAACTCTTCGCATCCGGTATCAAAGCCTTCGCTACAGCTCAGATTTAACCAGTACAGCGCCTTCTGTTTATTCGGGGTGATAAACCCGTCTTCGCCCTGCTGAAACACCTTGCCCGCCCAGTATTCCGCGTAACCCGTACGGGAGAGGGTGGAGCTCTGTTTAAACCACCGGGCGGCCTGCACATCATCCTGCGCCACCTCCACGCCGTTGGCGTAGATCAGCCCCAGCAGCAGCTGGGCATCAACGGCGGCGTCATCCTCGGTATTTTCTGCCACTTTATGCAGCAAGCTCAGCGCCTGCGGGTAGTCGGTTTTCCCGGCCCGGGTATTGACCAGCAACCGCGCCAGCATCACCGCACCCGGCGAGCTGCCCGCCACGGTGGCCTGCTGCGCCAGCCCTTTGGCCTGAACCAGATCGCCGTGCTTCAACTTGATTTGCGACAGCAGCGCCATGGCATCCACGTCGCCATTTTTGGCTGATTTTTCGGCCCAGATTTCGGCCTGTTTATCATCACCGGAGCTGTACCAGGTTTCGGCAAGATAATACTGAGCCCGGCTGTCGCCCGCCTCAGCCTGCTTCAGATACTGGCTGCCAATCTCCTCGGCACCCACCAGGGAGGAAAAAAGGATCAACAACAGATAAAGAGGTTTCATGCGTTATTTTCGTAGGGGTAGATAAGGGGCAGTATAAGCGTGGGAAGAGAAGAAAAAAATGGGTGCGTTAAGACCTCCACTCCCCACAAGCCGGACGGGTTTCCCCGCCCGCTGACGTTAGCCTGCCGCGCAGGCTAATTTAGCCGCCACTTCAAGTTGTTCGCTCTTTATTGTGAATTCGCATAACGTGCCGCGATTAATAAAGGCGAATATCACTATGGTCAAGCAAATAATAACGATTATGCCTGACACGGTTTTTAATGGCGTCATGCCCTTTACTCCTTGCTAATAAAAGAATAAGGGGCTATCCTCAACTTGTGAGTGGTTGAGGGATAGCCCCGGTTAATGGAAACATTTCCGGGGTTTTTCACTTTCTGTCCCTCAATTTATGCTCAAGACAGAAAGCCTTAAGCACCCGCCGATAATCTTATCCCTATGAACTCAAAAGAAAAGATCTAATTCATTTTGTGAGAAATTACATTTCTCTGGAATGCTGCTCGCAAAATAATATGCACTTTTTAAATTTATATATCGCTAATAAAAAAGGGAGTGAATGATTCACCCCCTTTTAATCGCTGTTCCGTTATTTACCGGTTAGCCCCTGGCCGTTTCGCGTAAATGATTTTTCAGCTGAGTATATTCATCGATAACATATTGTTCGGCGGCGGCCTGGTCCGCTATCGGCTCGACGCGCACGGCACAATATTTATATTCTGGCGTTTTGGTTATCGGGCTCAGGTTTTCCGTCACCAGCTCGTTGCAGGCCCCGATCCACCACTGATAGGTCATGTACACCGCCCCGACGTTTGGCCGATCGCTCACCTGCGCACGGGTGATGACCCGGCCTTTGCGCGAAGTGACCCACACCAGCGCCTCATCTTCAATGCCCAGCCGTTTGGCATCCCCGGTGTTAATCTGCGCATAGCCGGGCTCATCGGCCAGCGCCGACAGCGCCGCACAGTTGCCGGTCATCGAGCGGCAGGAGTAGTGGCCCACTTCGCGCACGGTAGAAAGCACCATCGGATACTCTGGCGACAAGGTGTCCATGGGTGCCATCCAGTCGCAGGTGAAGAACTGCGCCAGCCCGTTTGGAGTATCGAATTTGTCCGCAAACAGGTACGAGGTGCCCCGATCCTCCGCCGACTCGTCCCGGCACGGCCACTGGATGTAGCCCAGCTCGCCCATCTTCTCGTAGGTCGCGCCTTTAAAACCTGGACACAGCTGGCGCAGCTCATCCCAGATTTGCTGCGTGTTGTCGTAGTGCATCGGATAACCCATCCGGGTCGCAATCTCGCTGATGATCTGCCAGTCGGTTTTCAGATCCCACTTCGGCTCGACGGCCTTAAAGAAGCGCTGGAAGCCGCGGTCGGCGGCGGTGTAGACCCCTTCATGCTCGCCCCAGGAGGTAGCGGGCAGGACAACGTCCGCCACCGCCGCGGTTTTGGTCATAAAGATATCCTGGACAATCACCAGCTCGAGATCCGCAAACGCCTGACGCACCGCCGACAGTTCGGCATCGGTCTGGAGCGGATCTTCGCCCATGATGTACGCCGCCCGCACCTCTTTGTGGGCCACGCGGTGCGGCAGCTCGCTGATACGGTAGCCGGGGCGCGCCGGAAGACTCTCCACGCCCCAGGCTCTGGCGAATTTCTCACGGTTTTCCGGGTGCTTAACAAACTGGTAGCCCGGATAAGTATCCGGTAGCGCCCCCATGTCGCAGGCCCCCTGCACGTTATTCTGCCCGCGCACCGGATTGACCCCGACGTGGGCTTTACCGAGGTTGCCGGTCAGCATGGCGAGGCTGGTCAGCGCGCGCACGGTCTCCACCCCCTGCCAGAACTGGGTCACGCCCATTCCCCACAGCAGGGTGGCCGTTTTCGCCCCGGCATACAGCCGCGCCGCCTGGCGGATCTCCCGCGCGCTGACGCCGGTGATGGCCTCGACCGACTCCGGCGTGTAGCGTTCGACTATCTGCCGGTACGCCTCAAAGCCCTCCGTACGCGTGGCGACGAAGGCCCGATCGTAGAGCTGCTCCGTAATAATCACATGGCCGATGGCATTGAGCAGGGCGATGTTCGACCCGTTTCGCAGCGCGATATGCATATCGGCAATGCGCGCGGTTTCGATGCGCCGTGGATCGCAGACGATGATCTTTGCCCCGTTCTGCTTCGCGCGCAGAATATGGTTCGCCACGATGGGGTGCGAATCCGCCGGGTTATAGCCGAAAATAAACACCAGATCGGTGTCATCAATCTCGTTGATGGCGTTACTCATCGCGCCATTGCCGACCGACTGGTGCAGACCTGCAACCGAGGGGCCGTGTCAGACGCGGGCGCAGCAGTCGACGTTGTTAGTACCAATCACCGCGCGGGCAAATTTTTGCATGATGTAGTTGGTTTCATTCCCGGTGCCGCGCGAGGAGCCGGTGGTCTGGATCGCATCCGGACCGTGCTGCGCCTTAATGTCGCTGAGGCGGCGGGCGACATAGTCCAGCGCCTCATCCCAGGAGACCGCCTCCAGCCTGCCGCCGCGAACGCGCCGGATCATCGGGGTTTTCAGCCGGGGAGTGAGGATCTGCGTGTCGTTGATAAAATCCCAGCCGTAATAGCCCTTCAGGCACAGCGTGCCCTGGTTGGTTTTTCCCGCGGCAGCCTCCGCCCGGACGATGCTGCCGTTATCGACCACCAGGTTGATTTTGCATCCTGATGCGCAATAGGGGCACACCGTGATGACGTTTTTCATCGGTCTCGCTCCAGTTATCCAGTGAGGTTGAGGTGTTGAAGTAGTATGCAGCTTCTATGCCACATTCTTATTGTGGAATTACCCTGACTTTACGGGCGAATCCTGGTCAAAATCCTGACGAAAAGCAGGCAAAGGGTAAAAATTGCGACAGCGGTTGAAGATTTGTCACGCCACGGGCGTTTTGGCTGGAGCCTTGCACAGAATGGGCCAGACTGATCTCTATCTCCCTGATGGAATCCGGTAATGAAACCAGCAATTCTGGTGGTCGATGACGACACCGCGGTCTGCGAACTGTTGCAGGATGTGCTCAACGAGCACGTCTTCACCGTCCATGTGTGCCACAACGGCCAGGATGCCCTGCGGCTGGCGCAGCAGGCACCGGAGATCGCGCTGGTGTTGCTGGATATGATGCTGCCGGATATCAACGGCTTGCAGGTGCTTCAGCAGTTGCAAAAGCAGCGCCCGGAGCTGCCGGTGATCATGCTTACCGGCCTTGGCAGTGAGTCGGACGTGGTGGTGGGGCTTGAGATGGGGGCTGACGACTACATCGGCAAACCTTTCAACCCCCGGGTGGTGGTGGCGCGGGTCAAAGCCGTGCTGCGCCGTACCGGCGCCCTTGCGGCAGAGCCGGTGGTGGCACGGGCGGCCGGGATCGGCTTTAACGGCTGGACGCTGGATACCACCCGCTGTGAGCTGATTGACGCGCAGCGCGGCGTGGTCCCCCTGACTCAGGGCGAGTACGGTTTACTGCTGGCCCTGACGCAGAACGCCCGGCGGGTGCTGAGCCGGGAGCAGCTGCTGGAGCTGACCCACAGTGAAAGCGCGGAGGTGTTCGACCGCACCATTGACGTATTGATCATGCGTCTGCGCCGCAAAATCGAAATCAACCCCCATCAGCCGCTGCTGATTAAAACCATCCGCGGGCTGGGCTATGTCTTTGCCGCCGACGTGCAGCATGGCGACAGGGCGGCTTAGGCCAGCGGGTTCTCCTGAATGAACAGCTGTAGCTCCGCCAGGGTTTTTGCCCCGTCGATGGCGTTGGCCGCCAGCAGGCTGGCCCGCGCGCAGGCGTGCGCCATCCGGATGCTCTCCGCCAGCGGCAGCGATTCGTGGCAGCCGTACAAAAAACCGGCGCAGAAGGCATCGCCCGCCCCGACGCTGCCGACAATCTCCTGCCGGGTCAGCCGCCACGAGGGGATCCAGCACCCTTCGCGATCCGGCTCCTGCCCCCAGGCCCCCTCCGGACAGTGGATCACCACCCGCGCCTTCACCCCTGCCGCCAGCAGCTCCGCCGCCGCCGCGGCAATATTAGCGATTACCGGCGCATCCTGATCATCGCGCATCGGCAGGCCGCTGAACTCGCCGGCCTCCAGCTCGTTGATCACCAGGTAGTCGAGATGGCGCAGGGCAGGGAGTACCAGCGGCTGATAGCGCGGATCCCCCTTGCGCGACACCAGGTCGAGGGAGGTCTGAAAGCCCAGCTCGCGCATCTGCGCCAGCAGCCGCGCGCTGCGGGTGCCGTACGCCTCGTCCGGCATATCCAGGCTGTCCAGCAGCAGGAGATAGCCCAGATGGAAGATCTTCAGGCTGTGATCCAGCCGGTCGAAGGCAGGGAGATCCAGCAGCCGGTTGGCCCCCGGGGAGTGGAAAAAGGTGCGCTGGCCGCTGGGATCGGTCATCACCTGCGACATAGACGTGGGGGCAAAGGTGGTGCGCTGCACCCGCTGGCGGTTGACGTGATACTGGTCGAGCATGGCGAGAATGTAATCCCCGTCGTGGTCATCCCCCACCAGCCCCACCGCCTGTAGCGGGAGGCCGGCATGCATTTTCGCCAGGGTGAGCAGCACGTTGAGCGGCGCACCGCCGGTGGCGCGCTCGCTGTGGGTGATCTCCGCCAGCCAGCCGCGCTCCGGCCACTGCACAATCTGGTGGACGTGATCCACCAGCATATTGCCCGCGGCGATAATGCCCCGGCGTTCCATCAGGCGTACCCCGCGCTGCCAAAGATGCGCATCTGGGCGGCCACGGTATCGGTGATCGCCCCTTCGATGCCCAGCAGCAGTTCGGCAAACTCATCGTACAGCGGCTGTCGGTTGGCCATCCGCCGCTCCACCTCCGCCAGCGCCGCCTGGGACATGCCGGTGTAGAAGTTAATCTTGTGGATCCCAAGCTCAATAGCGCGACGGAAATCGGCGTCGCTGATCCCGGACCCGCCATGCAGCACCAGCGGCAGGCCGGTTTGCTGGCGGATGGCATCCAGGCGGGCGAAATCAAGCTTCGGCTCGCCCTTGTACTTGCCGTGGGCATTGCCGATGGCCACCGCCAGCGCGTCGATGCCGGTCTGGTCGACAAACTCCCGTGCAAGCCCAGGGTCGGTGAAAAAGGCTTCGTCAGCATGGCCGTACAGGGCACCGCCCTCATCGCCGCCCACGGCCCCGAGTTCCGCCTCCACCGACACGCCCACCGCGTGGCACATCTTCACCACTTCCCGCGTCTGGCGGATGTTCTCCTCGTAGCTCAGCGTGGAGCCGTCGAACATCACCGAGCTGAATCCCAGGCGCAGCGCCCGCACCACCGCCTCGAAATGCAGGCCGTGATCGAGATTCAGCACCACCGGAATATCGTGCCGTGCGGCTTCGAATTTAACCGCCTCCACCAGCGAGTCGAGCGACACATACTTAAAATGCACTTCGGCAATGTTGATGATAAAAGGCGAATTCTCCTGACGGGCGGCGGCAAACAGCGCCCGCAGGAAGTGAGAGTCGAGAACGTTAAAGGCGCCCAGGGCGTAACGATGCTCCCGGGCGTGCGCCAGCCCGTCGGCGAGAGAGATAAGCGGCATGATCACTCCTTACAGGCGAAACAGGCTGTACTCATTGCATAAGACCAGCACGGCCGGTTCGTCTTCGTCGATGTTGTTATAGCGGGCGGTAGGTTGCAGGAAGTGGTTGTCCGTCTCGTCGTCATTCACAGAGGAGACCTCACCCACCAGCACGTCACCAAAGCCCTTTTCACCCCAGAAACTGTGGTACAGCCCGGGCGGCAGGCAGATGCTCTCCCCCGGCGCGAGGCGGATATGGCTGCCCGCCACGTGGGTCTGCTGGCATCCGTCGATGGCGACCTGGATATCGCCATCCTCTTTCTGCTCATCTTCATCAGCGTTCCACAGCTCGACAATCAGATTGCCGCCGCCGCGGTTGATGATGTCCTCGCGCTTGCGCCAGTGAAAGTGCAGGGGCGTCACCTGGCCCTCGCGCACGTGCATGATCTTCTCGGCGTAGCATTTGTCCCACGGCTTGCCGCCGGGAGAGCCGTTGCGCAGGGCAAAGAGGGTTAAGCCCTGTGCCGCAAAGTTATCCCCGCCGAAAGCGGTCACGTCCCAGCCGAGCCGCAGGTCGAACACTTCCTGCCAGGCGTCGGCATCAAGCTGCTGCCAGCGGGTAGGGGGAAAACTGGCAAAGGGGGGCAGATGCACATCGTGCATGGAGAAAAACTGTCGTGTGTGGCCGAGGATCTCGTTAATTTCGGAGCGTTTCATGTGGACTCCTTGAGTGATGCGCAGAGCCCCATCGGGGGCTCTGCGCCGATCTTACTTAACCGTCCAGCCCTTATAATTGCCGACGTTGCTCTTATCGATCATCGTCACCGGGATCAGCACCGGCTCTTTCGGCGCGGGTTTGCCCTGTAGAATGTCATAGCCGATCTCCACCGCTTTTGCCGCCATAACCTGCGGATCCTGTGCCGGAGTGGCGATAAACAGGGAATTTTCCCGCTTCAGCGCCTCTTCCGCATCCGGCGAGCCATCGACGCCGACGATAAAGAACTCGTTACGTTGCGCCTGTTTTGCCGCCAGATCGGCACCGATCCCCGTTGGATCGTTGATGGCGAACACGCCGTCGATCTTCGGATTGGCCGCCAGCAGGGAGGTCATCACCTCCAGCCCGCCGTCACGGCTGCCTTTGGCGTTCTGGTTATCGGAAAGCACTTTGATATCCGGATGCTTTTTAAATTCTGTCTTACAGCCTTCTACCCGGTTTTGCACCGCAGAGACCGGTGGTCCGTTGATGATCACCACGTTGCCTTTACCTTTCAGGCGATCGGTGATCAGCTTACAGGCCATCTCACCGGCCTGGGTGTTATCGGAGGTGATGGTGGCATCGGCCCCCTCTGCCGCCACGTCAACCGCCACCACCACGATCCCGGCGTCTTTCGCGCGCTTCACCGCCGGGCCGATGCCTTTCGAGTCGGCGGCGTTGAGAATGATCATATCGACTTTGGCGGCGATAAAGTTGTCAATCTGAGAAACCTGCTGGCCGAGATCGTAGCCGCTGGAGACCAGCGTCACTTTCACGTTATCCCCGGCCAGTTTGCGCGCTTCGAGCTCCGCCCCCTTGGTGATCTGGACAAAGAACGGGTTCGCCAGATCGCCCACCGTCACGCCGATGGACTTCAGCTCTTTGGCCTGAACAAACGGGCTTGCTGCAAGCAGTGCGCCAGCACAGAGCGCGGTAACAAGAGGTTTTAAACGCATACTTTACTTCCTCGTTATGTAGGGTTTCCCGTCATCCTTCTGGCCGCAGATGCGTTGGCTGCGCTCATTCACCCGAATCACTTACTACAGTAAGCTCATCGGGATTCACTCACTTGCCGCCTTCCTGCGACCAGAATGATTTAGGGAAATATTGTTGTTATGCACTTTGATGGTGTCGGGTACGGTATTTGTCGATCAGTACCGCAATGATGATCACCGCCCCTTTGATCACCAGTTGCCAGAAATAGGAGACGCCCATCAGCGTCATGCCGTTGTTAAGGGTGGCGATGATTAGCGCCCCCACCAGCGTACCGGTGATGGTGCCGATCCCGCCGACAAAGCTGGTGCCGCCAAGGATCACCGCCGCGATAGCGTCCAGCTCATAGCCGGTGCCGAGGTTGCCGTTGGCGCTGTAGAGCCTGGATGCGCTCATCACCCCGCCGAGGCCCGAGAGCAGGCCGCTCATGCCGTAGACAAACAGCAGCACCATCCAGACCTTGATGCCCGTTAAGCGCGCGGCCTGCATGTTGCCGCCCACCGCGTAGATATGAACCCCGAGGGTGGTGCGGCGCAGGATGAACCAGCAGACCACAATCACCGCCAGGGCGATCACCACCAGCCACGGCACCGGCCCGAGGTAGTTATTGCCGATCCATTCAAAGCTGATGCTGGAGTTGATCACCGTGGTGCCGTCCGCCAGCAGGTAGGCCGCCCCGCGCAGCGCCGTATAGGTGCCGAGCGTGACGATAAAGGGCGGCAGTCCGGCAAAGGCCACCAGCGCCCCGTTGAACAGCCCCAGCACCATACCGAGCATCAGTGCCGCCGGTACCGAGAGCATCGACAGCTCCGGCATCAGCGAGACCACCATCGCCGCCACCGCGGTGGTGCCGAGAATCGAGCCCACCGACAGGTCGATGCCGCCTGTCAAAATAATGAAGGTCATCCCCGCCGCCAGCACGATGTTGATCGACGCCTGGCGGGTAATGTTCAGCAGGTTGCTTTCGGTAAAGAAGTTCGGCGCGATAAAGCCAAATACCGCGACAATCAGGATCAATATCGGCAGGATACCGATGGTTTGCATCAGATCGCCCATCAGCATTTTTTTGGCGGAGGCCGCTTTGGCCACCTGTTGCGGAGTGTTTGGTTGCGTCATGGTTATACCGCCCGATGGTGAGAGTCGTTAACGCCGGTCGCCAGCGTCATGATGTTTTCTTGTGTGATATCGGCCCGATGGAGTTCCCCGGCAATGCTCCCCTCGCGCATCACGTACACGCGATCGCTCATGCCGACCACTTCCGGCAGTTCGCTGGAGATCATCAGGATCGCCACCCCTTTGCGCGCCATCTGGTTCATGATCCGGTAGATCTCGCTTTTGGCCCCGACGTCCACGCCGCGGGTCGGCTCGTCGAGGATCAGGATCCGCGGGCCAATCGCCACCCAGCGGGAGATCAGCAGCTTTTGCTGGTTGCCGCCGGAGAGCCCGCCTGCCCGCACCTGAGAGTGCGGCACGCGGATATTGAGCAGGGCGATGGCGTCATCGGAGATCGACTGGGCTTTTTTGCGGTTCAGCATGCCGAAACTGGCGTCGCGCTCAAGCGTCGCCATGGTGATGTTCTCCTGTGCCGCCAGCTCGAGGAACAGCCCCTGCTCCTTACGGTTCTCGGTTAAAAAGCCGATCCCGTGGTCGATGGCGGCGCGCGGGGAGTGGATCACCACCGGCTCGCCATCCACCTCAATCATCCCGCCGGTGGCCTTGCGCACGCCGAAAATCAGCTGCGCCAGCTCGGAACGTCCGGCCCCCACCAGCCCGGCGAGGCCGACGATTTCACCGGAGCGCACCTGCAGGCTGCAGGGCTGTACTTTGCCGCCGTCGGTCAGGTGATGGACGTTAAGGCGCGGGCTGCCGAGCGGGATATCGCGCTCTTTGTTGAACAGATCGCTCAGCGGCCGCCCGACCATCATCCGCACCAGCTCAGAGGCGTTCAGCTTGTCGCGGGTCAGGCTGCCGACGTACTGGCCGTCACGCAGCACGCTGACGCGATCCGACAGTTCATAGACTTCGGCCATGCGGTGGCTGATATAGATAATCGCCATCCCTTCGTCGCGCAGGCGCAGAATCAGCTCGAACAGACGGTGGGTTTCCCGGGAGGAGAGGGCGGCGGTGGGTTCATCCATCACCAGGATGCGGCTGTTGCGGTGCAGGGCGCGGGCAATCTCCACCTGCTGCTGCTCGGCGATGGTCAGCTTCATCACCAGATCGGTGGCTTTGAAGTTGGCGCCGAGGCGATCGATCACCGCCTGGGCCTGGGCCGCCATCTCTTTGCGCTGAACCAGCCCGCCGCGCGACAGCTCGCTGCCGAGGAAGATGTTCTCGGCCACGGTGAGGTTGGGGGCGAGCTGCATCTCCTGATAGATCAGGGTGATGCCCGCCGCCAGAGCGTCTTTCGGGCCTTTGATGTGAAACGGCTTGCCGTCGATCAGGATCTCGCCGCCGGTGGCGATATAGGCCCCGGCGAGGATTTTCATCAGGGTGCTTTTTCCGGCACCGTTTTCACCCATTAAAGCGTGGATCTCACCGGGGAAGACCGTCAGATCCACACCCTTCAGCGCGTGGAAGTTGCCAAAGGTTTTGGCAATGTTACGCATCTCTAAAACCGGGGTTCTGCTCATGGCGGATCTCCTGTGACGTTCGATATCCGCACTTCATCACACCCCGGTAAATGCAAAATGTCAGAAGTCGTTCATATTTGTCATAGTTATGAATAGTTAATGTGGATCACAGTTACGCCACGGAGCCATTATGCCCTCACGCCGTCCCCCCTTCTTCGCCAGCGCCCGTGGCCGCCTGCTGATCTTCAATCTGCTGGTGGTGGCGGTGACCTTAATGGTTAGCGGCGTGGCGGTGCTGGGCTTTCGCCATGCCAGCCAACTCCAGGAGCAGGTGCAGCGCCAGACCCTCGACGACATGACCGGCAGCATGAACCTGGCGCGGGAAACCGCCAACGTGGCGACGGCAGCGGTGCGGCTGTCCCAGGTGGTGGGGGCGCTGGAGTATAAAGACGAAGCCAACCGCCTGAAACAGACCCAGACGGCGCTGGGCCACGCGCTGGAGCAGCTTGCCGACGCGCCGCTGGCGCAGCAGGAGCCGGGGCTGGTGGCGCGGATCATCCAGCGCAGCAACGAGCTTCAGCGAAGCGTGACCGGGATGCTGGAGCGCGGGCAGCGACGCCACCTGGAGCGTAACGCCCTGCTCAGCGCGCTCTACCAGAGCCAGAGCTATCTCCGCCATTTGCAGGACATCAACCGCCGCTATGCCAGCAACCTGCCTGACGCCCGGCTGCTCAGCGAGATGGACCGGCTGATCGTCGCCGCCATCGAAACCCCCTCGCCGCGCGCCACCCTTCAGCAGCTGCAGACGGTGACGGGGATGCTGCCCCGCCAGGCCGCCCAGCCGGTGGTGAACTTCGTCCTGCCCGATTTCAACGCTGAGCTGAACAAGCTCGGCCCGCTCTCCGGGCAGCTTGAACAGAGCGATCTGGCGATCAGCTGGTATATGTTCCACATCAAGGCGCTGGTGGCGATTTTAAACAGCGATATCAACCGCTACGTGGAGCAGGTAGCGCAGGCCTCACAGCTGCGCACCGCCGAGAGCCATCAGGAGCTGCGCTCCATCAGCATCTTTATCACTCTGTTTGCGGTGCTGGCGCTGATCATTACCGCCTTTGCCTGCTGGTATATCTACCGCAATCTGGGCACCAACCTGACCGCTATCTCCCGGGCGATGTCGCGGCTGGCCCACGGCGAGCAGGATGTGTCGGTGCCTGCGCTGCAGCGCCGGGATGAGCTGGGCGAGCTGGCGCGGGCGTTTAACGTTTTTGCCCGTAATACCGCCTCGCTGGAGCACACCACCCGGCTGCTGAAGGAGAAGACCTCGCAGATGGAGATCGACCGCATCGAGCGTCAGGGGCTGGAAGAGGCGCTGCTGCACAGCCAGAAGATGAAGGCGGTCGGGCAGCTGACGGGCGGACTGGCGCATGATTTCAACAACCTGCTGGCGGTGATCATCGGCAGCCTGGAGCTGGCCGATCCCCACTCGCCGGATGCCCCGCGCATTGGCCGCGCGCTGAAGGCCGCCGAACGCGGGGCCTTGCTGACCCAGCGCCTGCTGGCCTTCTCCCGCAAGCAGTCCCTCAACCCGCACGCGGTGGAGATGAAGCCCCTGCTGGAGAACCTGGCCGAGCTGATGCGCCACTCCCTGCCCGCCACGATGGCGCTGGATATCGAAGCGCAGACCCCGGCATGGCCGGCGTGGATTGACGTTGGCCAGCTGGAGAACGCCATCATCAACCTGGTGATGAACGCCCGCGATGCGATGGAAGGGCACAGCGGAACCATTAAAATTCGCACCTGGAACCAGCGCGTCACCCGCAGCGACGGGCGTAAGCAGGACATGGTGGCGCTGGAGGTGATCGACCACGGCGCCGGGATGTCGCAGGCGATCAAATCCCAGGTCTTTGAACCCTTCTTCACCACCAAACAGACCGGCAGCGGCAGCGGTCTGGGGCTGTCGATGGTCTACGGCTTCGTGCGCCAGTCCGGCGGGCGGGTGGAGATCGAAAGTGCCCCCGGCCAGGGTACCACCGTGCGGCTGCATCTGCCGCGCGCCACCCTGCAGGCGGTACCCTCCCCGGAAGCCGGGGCAACCACCAGCTCGCCGCCGGGCGACCGGCTGGTGCTGGTCCTGGACGACCAGACCGACGTCCGGCAGACGCTGTGCGAACAGCTTCACCAGCTGGGCTACCTGACGCTGGAGGCCGAAACCGGCGAGCAGGCGCTGCAGATGCTGGACGCCTCTGCGGATATCGGGATGTTCATCAGTGATTTAATGCTGCCCGGCAATCTGAGCGGCGCGGAGGTGATCCAGCACGTGCGCCAGCATTACCCGCATCTTCCGGTGCTGCTGATGAGCGGCCAGGATCTGCGTCCGGCGCACAACCCGCAGCTGCCCGAGGTGGAGCTGCTGCGTAAGCCGTTCACCCGGGGGCAGCTGGCGCAGGCGCTGCAAAAAGCGGTTAACATTTGAGATTCCTCCGCTACTCGCTCTGACTGCCGTTGATTACCGTAAAGCCAGCTTATCCTGCGAGACTGGCTTTATGAAACGTACCTCTACCGCTCTGTTATTTGGTCTGCTCTCTTTAACCAGCCAGCTGGCGCATGCCGACATCGTTGACGATGCGATCGGCAATATTCAGCAGGCCATCAATGATGCCTATAACCCCAACAGCAGTAATCGCAATTCCGACGACGATCGCTACGAAGAGAGCCGTCGCAGCAGCGACAGCCGCCAGTATGACGATCGCCGCAGACAGCTTGAGGACCGACGCCAGCGGTTAGATGAGCGCCAGCGCCAGCTGGACGAAGACCGGCGTCGCCTTGAAGAGGACGAACGGCGTTTAGAGGACGATTACGATCGGCGGTAACGCCCGGCGGCGCTTCGCTTGCACGGGCCGACAAATGGCCGCGAACCGTAGGCCGGGTAAGGCGTAGCCGCCACCCGGCAAAACCTCAGTCCAGCACCAGCACCATCCCGTCATACCCCGCCTCGAACGCCTCTGGCAGCGGGTTGTCCATCATCCACACGTCAAACTGATGGCTGATATGGGTCAGGATCACCTGCGGGCAGCCAATCACCTGATTCAGCGCAATCACGGTATTTAAATCGCAATGGTTTCGCGGCGTCTCGTCGCGCGGTTCGTGGCTGCAGTCAATCACCATTGCCTGCGGTTGGTTGTTGAGCAGAAACTTCACCGTTTTGTCCGGCAGCCCGGCGGTGTCCGACAGCCAGGCCACCCGGCTGTGGGCGCTCTCCAGCAGATAGCCAAAGGTCAGCTTTGAATGGTTAAGCGGCAGCGGCGTGACCCGCAGGCCCTGCAGTTCAAACACCACAAAGGGCTCCAGGGTGTGGCTAAAGTCGAGAATGCCCGGGTGTTTAAACAGGTCGTCGCAGCCGAGTTCGTCCGGCGGGCCGTAGACCGGAATGGTCGCCCCCACGCCCCAGCGCAGGGGGAACAGCCCCTGGACGTGATCCATATGGTAGTGGGTGAGTAAAATCTGCTGAAAACTGCCCGCCGGCCAGTCGTCCATCAGGTGCGGGATCCCTGCATCCAGCAGCGTCACCGCGTCGTTGAATTTGACCACCGCGCTGCAGGGGCGACGACGATAGTCCGCCTGCAAACGCGCCCGGCGGCAGGCCGGACAGTCACAGCCAAAGGCGGGCACCAGCTGGGCACCACCGGTTCCTGTTAAGGTTATGGTCAGACTCATCGCGCCCCCTTACAGCGGTTTGGTAAAGCGGAAATGGCTCCGGGTGTACCCTTCACGAAGATAAAAGCGGTGCGCGTCGAGGCGCTTAACGCTGGTGGAGAGTTCGGTCATCTCCGCTCCGGCGTGGCGGGCCTCCTCTTCGGCCCAGGCCAGCAGCTGGCTGCCCACCCGGAGTCCGCGCGCCTGCGGCATCACCACCAGCTCCTGGATCTCGCCGATCCAGTTGGCGTGATGCAGGTGAAACTGCATATGCAGGCCGATCATGCCGATGATGTGCCCCTCCTGCTCGGCCAGCTGGTAGCGCATATTGTGATCCTGCAGATTGGCCGCGTATCCGGCATGAAACGCTGACCGGTCAAGCTCCGCCTGTTTTAACTCACAAATAAGGCCATAGACGGCGTCAACGTCCTCCGCGGTGGCGGGACGCAACTCACACTCAGGCATGGTTTTTCTCCTTCTGGTGGATCAGGGACAGCAGGTTATCCACGGACTGGCACAAACTGCCGTCGTTATTGAGGACAGGGCAGTCGGACGGGGTATAGCGGGCGGCGCGCGCCAGCCGCTGGTCGATCTCTCTGGCGCTCTCCCGGCCACGGCTTTGCAGTCGGCTCCGCAGGATGTCGGGCGACACCTGCAGGCAGATCGGCAGCAGCGCCTTTGCATAGCGCGCCTGCGCCTGGGGAAGGTGGGCGCGCGAACCGTTGACCACCACGTCAAATCCGGCGTGCAGCCAGAGGTCGATCTCCAGACCCACCCCATAATAATAGCCGTTAGCGTGCCAGCTCAGGGCAAACAGTTGCTGCCCCGCGCGGGTGAAAAACTCCGGCTCGCTGAGGGCGATATGGTTTTCACTCCCGGCGCTGGCGGGGCGGGTGATGTAGCGATGCGCCACCAGCAGCTGCGGGTGGGTCTGCTGGCGCAACGCCGCCAGCAGGCTGTCCTTTCCGGAGCCCGAAGGCCCCATTAACCAGATCACTCTTCCCATCAGAACACCCGTTTTCCCTGACGCCAGACGTGGTCGATATGAATATGCTCGCCTTTGCGGTGCGCCAGCACCAGGTCCGCCCGCTTGCCTTCGCCAATCACTCCGCGATCGTGCAGGTTCAGCGCCTGCGCCGGGTTTTTCGTCACCAGACGGATCGCCTGCGGCAGGGTAAAACCGTTGCCCGCATCGTCCGCCACCCGGAATGCCGCATCCAGCAGGCTGGCGGGGTAGTAGTCGGACGACAGGATATCCAGCAGGCCAAGCGAGGCGAGCGTGCTTGCCGCCACGTTGCCGGAGTGCGAGCCGCCGCGCACGATATTTGGCGCGCCCATTAGAACGTTCATGCCGTGCTGGCGGGAGGCTTCTGCTGCTTCAAACGTGGTGGGAAATTCGGCGATGACGCTGCCAAGCTGCCGGGATTCGAGCACATGATCGGCGGTGGCGTCGTCGTGGCTGGCGAGAGCGATATTGCGCTCCCGGCACAGGGCGGCAATGGCCTGACGATTGGGCTGCGTCCACCGCGCCGCAAGGGCCAGCTGCTCCTCTTCGTAGCGCGCCATCTGCTGGTCATTGAGGGAATATTTGCCCTGATAGTATTCGCGGTACTTTTCGATGTTGGCGAACTGGCGCTGGCCCGGGGAGTGATCCATCAGCGACACCAGGGTCACCGGCTCGCGGCCCACCAGCTTCTCGAACAGCGGCAGGGTGGTGTGATGGGGCAGCTCGCAGCGCAGGTGCAGACGGTGCTCGGCGCGATTCAGGCCGCGTTTTTGCGTCTCCTCCACGGCGTTGATCATCTTCTCCAGATTCTCCAGTCGGTCGCCACCGTCGCGCACGTCGCCAATGGCTACCGCGTCCAGCACGGTGGTGATGCCGCTGGCGACCATCATCCCGTCGTGGCTGCTCATCGCCGAATGGGCGGGCCAGTCCACCTTTGGCCGCGGGGTGAAGAACTTGTCCATGTTGTCGGTATGCAGCTCGATCAGCCCCGGCAGCAGCCAGCCGCCTTCGCCGTCCATTGCCTGCGGGGAGCGGCTCGGGGTTTCAGCAAAAGCGCGAATGACGCCGTCCTGAACCTCAATGGAGCCATCGACAACCTCGTTTTCCAGCACCAGTTTTACGTTGTTAACGATCATGCGGTGATCCCCATCGGATGCAGACGATCCGCCACGCGATCCCGCACCGCGTCGTCGTGGAAGATCCCGACGATCGCCGCGCCGCGCGCTTTGGCTTCTTCGATCAGTTCTATGACCGCCGCGCTGTTTTTCGCATCCAGCGAGGCGGTCGGTTCATCGAGCAGTAAAATCGGGTAATCAACGATAAAGCCGCGGGCGATGTTGACCCGCTGCTGCTCGCCGCCGGAAAAGGTCGACGGGGCGAGGTGCCACAGGCGCTCCGGCACGTTGAGGCGCGTCAGCAGACTGGCTGCTTTGGCGGCGCAGGCTTCACGCGGTACGCCGAGATCCAGCAGCGGCTGCATCACCACCTCCAGCGCCGGGACGCGCGGGATCACGCGTAAAAACTGGCTGACCCAGCCGATGGTGGTGCGACGCACATCCCGCACCTTGCGCGCCGGGGCCTGCACCAGATCCACCCATTCGTCGCCGTGACGGATATGGATATGGCCTTCATCCGGCAGGTAGTTGGCATACAGGGAGCGCAGCAGGGTGGATTTTCCGCTGCCGGAGTGGCCGTGCAGCACTACGCATTCGCCCTTGCTGACCTCTAACGAGGCGTTTTGCAGCACCGGCAGGCGCACGCCGTTTTGCTGGTGGAGCACGAAGGTTTTACTGACGTTTTCGACGCGGATCATGTTGACCTCGTGGTTCGGGATGCCGGGTGGCGCTTCGCTTACCCGGCCTGGAAGGTGCTGGATTCATTGCCGGGTGGCGGCTGCGCCTTACCCGGCCTACAAAACCGTAGGCCCGTGCAAGCGAAGCGCCGCCGGGCAACAGCAACCTCAGTTCTGCAATACGGACGACACCAGCAGCTGGGTGTACGGATGGTGCGGATCGTCGAGCACCCGGTCGGTTAACCCACTTTCCACCACCTGACCCTGCTTCATCACCAGCAGGCGGTCCGCCAGCAGGCGCGCAACGCCTAAATCATGGGTGACAATCACCACCGCCAGGTTCAGTTCCACCACCAGGCCGCGCAGCAGGTCGAGCAGGCGGGCCTGCACGGAGACGTCCAGCCCGCCGGTGGGTTCATCCATAAACACCAGCTTCGGGTGCGTGACCAGGTTGCGGGCGATCTGCAGACGCTGCTGCATCCCACCGGAGAAGGTTGTCGGCAGGTCGGCGATGCGCGAGGCGGGGATTTCCACCTCCTCCAGCCAGTGCTGGGCGGTGGCGCGGATGTTGCCGTAGTGGCGCGCGCCGGTGGCCATCAGCCGCTCGCCGATGTTGCCTCCCGCCGAGACCTGACGGCGCAGGCCGTCCATCGGGTGCTGATGCACCACGCCCCACTCGGTGCGCAGCAGGCGACGGCGTTCGGCCTCGCTTATGCCGTAGAGGGAGCGTCCCTGATACAGGATCTCACCGTGTTGCGGCGCGAGGCGCGCAGAGATGGACTTCAGCAGCGTCGTTTTGCCGGAGCCAGACTCGCCGACGATCCCCAGCACTTCCCCCGGCCAGAGTTCAAACGACACGTCGCTAAAGCCTTTGCCCGGCGCATAAAGGTGAGTCAGGTGATTAACCGAAAGCAGCGGTTTCATTGGCCGTTCGCCTCGCTCTGTTGGCGGCAGTAATCGGTGTCGGAGCAGACAAACATCCGTTTGCCCGTGTCGTCCAGCACCACTTCGTCCAGATAGCTGTGTTTGGATCCGCAGATGGCGCACGGCTCGTCCCACTCCTGCACCGTAAACGGGTGATCGTCGAAATCGAGACTTTCCACGCGGGTGTAAGGCGGGACGGCGTAGATGCGTTTTTCACGCCCGGCGCCGAACAGCTGCAGGGCGGGCATCATGTCCATCTTCGGGTTATCGAATTTCGGGATCGGCGACGGATCCATGACGTAGCGCCCATTCACCTTCACCGGGTAGGCGTAGGTGGTGGCGATATGGCCGAAGCGGGCGATATCCTCATACAGCTTCACCTGCATCACCCCGTACTCTTCCAGCGCATGCATGGTGCGGGTTTCTGTTTCGCGCGGCTCGATAAAGCGCAGCGGCTCCGGGATCGGCACCTGGAAAATCAAAATCTGATCTTCTGTCAGCGGGGTTTCGGGGATGCGGTGACGGGTCTGGATCAGCGTCGCGTCTTCGGTTTTTTCAGTGGTGTTTACGCCGGTTACGCGCTGGAAGAAGCTGCGGATCGACACGGCGTTGGTGGTGTCGTCGGCACCCTGGTCAATGACCTTCAGCACGTCAGACTCGCCGATCACGCTGGCGGTGATCTGAATACCGCCCGTGCCCCAGCCGTAGGGCATCGGCATTTCGCGGCCGCCGAACGGCACCTGATAGCCCGGAATGGCCACCGCTTTAAGTATCGCGCGGCGGATCATGCGTTTGGTTTGCTCGTCCAGATAGGCAAAGTTGTAGCCGCTTAAGTTAGCCATTGTCGCGCTCCCGTTGCAGGCGTTTCAGCAGTTCCAGTTCAGCCTGGAAATCGACGTAGTGCGGCAGCTTGAGGTGCGAGACAAAACCGGCGGCCTCAACGTTATCCGCGTGGGCCAGCACGAACTCTTCGTCCTGCGCCGGGCCGGCGATGTGCTCGCCGTAGTCCGGTGCCTGGAGTGCGCGGTCGACCAGCGCCATTGCCATGGCTTTGCGCTCGCCGAGGCCGAACACCAGCCCGTAGCCGCGGGTAAAGTGAGGGTCTTCATTTTCGGGCGCGACAAAACCGTTCACCATTTCACACTCGGTCATCAGCAGTTCGCCGACGTTTACCGCAAAACCCAGCTCTTCCGGCACGATTTCGACGTCGATATAGCCGCTGCGGATCTCGGCCGCAAACGGGTGGTTGCGCCCGTAGCCGCGCTGGGTGGAGTAGGCCAGCGCCAGCAGATAGCCTTCGTCGCCGCGCATCAGCTGCTGCAGGCGGGACGAGCGCGAGCACGGGTAAACCGGCGGCGTGCGGGTGATGTCATCCGGCTGCGCGCCAGAATCTTCTTCCGCCTTCGCCAGGCCCTGTTTGGCCAGCAGGCTGAAGACATGGGGAGACGGTTCTTGTTCGGCGTCAGAGGTGCTGAGCGGCGGTGTTTCGCCGTTCGCCAGCAGAGTGAAATCCAGCAGGCGATGGGTGTAGTCATAGGTAGGACCCAGCCGCTGGCCGCCGGGAATATCTTTGTACACCGCTGAAATGCGGCGTTCTAAGCGCATCTCCGCCGTATTAACCGGCTCGCTCACCGCCAGTTTGGCAAGCGTGGTGCGGTAGGCACGCAGCAGGAAGATGGCTTCGACGTTATCGCCGCTGGCCTGCTTCAGGGCCAGCGCCGCCAGCTCGCGGTCGGCGATGCCGCCCTCGGTCATCACGCGGTCGACGGCGAGGTTTAACTGCTGCTCAATCTGGGCGACGCTCAGCTCGGGAAGCCGTTCATCGCCCCGTCGTCTGTGCGCCTGCAGCGCATGGGCGGCGGCGATCGCTTTTTCGCCCCCTTTGACGGCAACGTACATCAGCACACCTCCACGTGGGTGGTCCGCGGGATCGCCAGCAGGCGCTCGCCGCAGGTCAGGATCAGGTCAATGCCCAGCGGGAACGGGTGCGGGCGTTCGGTCAGCTCGTGAATGATGCACTCCGGCAGCTGCGGCGCGACCATGCGTTCTTCGGCAATGCCTGCGCCCGTCAGGCGCAGCATGCGGCCGCCGCTCAGGCTGGAAACCTGCAGGATCAGCGTGGCGCTGGTCTCCGGGGCGACGGCGCTGCCTTCACTCAGGGCGTTAAGCTGTTCATGGCTGATTTGCTCATCGGCCACGGCAAAGATTGCCTGCTGGGGCTGATCAACCAGCGGGGCGCTGGTGTGAAAACGCAGGTTCTGGCTGGCGATATCGTTGGATAATGCGCCTGAAAGCCAAACAGGCGTGTCGTTATCGGCAAGCGTCAGCAGCACGCTGGTGGTCGCCAGGTTCAGCGGCAGCCAGCCCTGTGAAAGCTGGTGCAGCGAGACGATCACGCCCGGCTCGCTCATCGCCTTCAGCAGGCGACGAAAACTGTGTTGGGCATCCTGAACGGCCAGGGTAAAAGCAGGTTGAAGCATCATGCGTTGTCTCCGCGAACGAGCGTAAAGAAGTCGACCCGGCTGGTGTTCACTTCGGCCTGACGTGCGGCAATGCGCGCGGTGCGGTCGGCTTCCAGCGGGGCAATAAGGGTTTCCATTAACGTCTGGAAATGCGGCTGTTCCTGTAAAAGCGCGTCGATCACCGCGCAGCGCTCGGCGTGGGCTTTGTCGCGCCCCAGCACGTAGCTGTAGCCCAGCGTGCCGCTGTTCAGACGGATTGCTGCGCGGGTGAGGGTGGCGTCTCCGGCGAAGAAGCGCTCGCCGGTGCCGCCCATGCGCGCCTGGATTTGTACCAGGCCAATCTCCGGTGCGCGGAGGGGGTCGTAATCAGGTGCCAGGCTAAGGGCGCTCATGCGGGCAGAGAGCGCAGCAGGCTGGCTGTGGGCCAGCACGCGCATCCAGCGCTGTCGGGTGGCGATGTCGAAGTGCATTCAGTGCTCCATGGTGAATTCGATCATGTCGGCGCGGGTCAAGCTGACGGAGTATTCCGTCGCGTTGATCTCGCCGTCACGGTGGTTGAGGGTGCGTACGCAGAGCAGCGGAGCCATGTTGGGAATTTCGAGAACCTTGCTCTCTTTCGCCTGCGCGCGACGGGCGCTGATGCGTGTCTGGGTGCGCTTGAGCGCAATGCCTGTCGCATCCTGAAGAAAATCATGCAGCGAGCCGCTGGAGAAACGCTGGAGCGCGGGCCAGAGGGCGAGGTCCGCGAAGTAGTGGTCTATCTGGCACACCGCCACGCCGTTCACCCGGCGCAACGTGCGCAGGTGGATGACGTTATCGCCCTCCTGAATGCCCAGCGCGTCCGCCACGTGGCTGGAGGCCGGGCGCAATACCGAGAGCAGCTTTTCACTGGTCGGGTGGCTGCCCTGATCCAGCAGGTTCTGGCTAAAGCGCGCCTGGGCGTTTAGCGGGTAGTCGAAGGGGCGCATCAGCACCAGCACGCCCACGCCCTGGCGGCGCTGGACCCAGCCGCGCTCGACCAGCTGGTCAATGGCGCGGCGCAGGGTGTGGCGGTTCACTTCGTAGCGGTCAGCAAGCTGCTGTTCCGCTGGCAGGTAGTCTCCGCAGCGGTAGTGCGTGCGCAGCTCCATTTCGAGCTTTGCCGCAATCTCTTGCCAGCGGGTAGGGTAACTGGTCGGATGTCTGGATAAGTGCATAGAAAACAAAGCCTCGCTTCTCAGATGAAGTGCTTACGCAAACGTTGAGAGAGGAAATCCAGCAGGCTGACGGTGACGATGATGAGCACCATCAGGGCGCAGGTTTGCTGGAACTGGAAACCGCGAATGGCTTCCCACAGGGTGACGCCAATCCCGCCTGCGCCCACCATGCCGACGACGGTGGCGGAGCGGACGTTGGACTCAAAGCGGTACAGGGAGTAGGAGATCAGCAGCGGCATCACCTGCGGCAGGACGCCGTAGAGGATCTCTTCGATTTTGTTGGCACCCGTGGCGCGGATACCTTCCACCGGGCCGGGCTCGATGGCTTCGACCGCTTCGGAGAGCAGCTTGGAGAGCACGCCTGTGGTATGGATGAACAGCGCCATGACGCCCGCGAACGGACCGAGGCCGACGGCGACCACGAACAGCATGGCGAACACCATTTCGTTAATGGCGCGGCAGGCATCCATCAGGCGACGCATCGGCTGGTAAACCCACCACGGCACGATGTTTTCGGCGCTCATCAGGCCAAACGGAATGGAGAGAACAACGGCAAGGGCGGTGCCCCAGACGGCGATCTGCAGGGTGATCGCCATTTCGCTGAGGTAGTCCTGCCACTGGCTGAAGTCCGGCGGGAAGAAGTCGGCGGCGAAGGTCGCCATATTGCCGGAATCTTTGAAGAGCAGCAGCGGATCCATTTCCGCGCCCTTCCAGGAGATAACCAGCACCGCCAGCAGGATGGCCCAGCTTATGAGCGAGAACCAGCTGCGTTTCGGCGGTGGGAGGGTGATGGTTTGCATGTGTTACTCCGTGGGTCTTTGTGTGCCGGATGGCGCTACGCTTATCCGGCCTACGATCCAAAATGTAGGCCCGGTAAGCGCAGCGCCACCGGGCGAGAAGCGTTACTGCACCGCTTTATTCACGCTGGTCATCGCACCCAGCGCGGCGGTCAGCCGGTCAAGATCGTCCAGCTGGGCCTGAATTTCAGAGACTTTGCTGCTCTTCTCCTCTTCCTTGAGACCTTTGTTGTCCTTCACGCCCTGCATCTGCTTGAACAGCGCCAGCTGGCGAATCGGCACCAGCTGCAGGTCGCTGGATGCGCGGAACGGTGCCCAGCCCAGACGCTCCAGAACCGCTTTCTCTTCCGGCGTTTTGCCATAGCTCATAAAGAAGTCGTACACCTTGTCCTTGGTGCTTTCGGAGAGATTTTTACGCCACACAATCGGGTCGCCGGGGATCAGCGGGGATTTCCAGATCACCTTGATCTCTTTCAGCTTGTCCGGCGCGGAGGTCTTCAGCTTGTCGAGGTTTTCGGTGTTGTTGGTGGCAACATCTACCTGCTTGTTGGCGACGGCCAGGGCGTTGGTTTCATGCCCGGCGTTGACCGTGCGCTTGAAGTCGCTGGCGGAGGCGTTGTTTTTGGCGAAGACGTAGTAGCCAGGGACAAGATAGCCAGAGGTTGAGTTGGGATCGCCGTTGCCAAAGGTCAGCTCTTTGCGTTTGGCGAGCATGTCATTGAGGTTGTTGATCGGGCTGTCTTTGTTCACGATCAGCACGCTCCAGTAGCCCGGAGAACCATCTGCCGCGACAGTCTGGGCGAAGACCTGGCCGTTGGCGCGGTCCACCGCTTCCATGGCGGAGAGGTTGCCGTACCAGGCGATGTCCACTTTGTTGAAGCGCATCCCCTGGATGATGCCCGCATAGTCCGGGGCGAAGAAGGCGTTCACTTTGATCCCCAGTCTGGTTTCCATGTCTTTCAGGAAGGGTTCCCACTGGGGCTTCAGGTTCTGCTGTGATTCCGTCGAAATGATGCCAAAGTTCAGCGCTTTTTCCTGCTCCTCGGCGTAGGCCGGGCTTAACAGGGTGCTGATGCTGAACATGCTGGTGAAGGCCAGCGCGGCAACCGTTTTATAGCTCATTTCCATTCCTCGTTGTGGGGACGTTAAGCAGCCTGCGCGTTCTCTTCGACGCGGTTAATGCTGCGATAGAGATGGTCAAAACGTTCGTTATCAAACTGATGACTCGCGCCATCAAAGAACACGTGCCCCTGACGCAGGGCGACGATGCGCTCGCAGTAGCGCAGGGCGTAATCCACCTGATGCAGCGTCACCACCACGGTGATGCCGTCTTTCTGGTTAATGTCGCGCAGGGTTTCCATTACGATGCGGGCGGACTCCGGATCCAGCGAGGCAATGGGTTCGTCAGCGAGAATAATTTTGGCTTTCTGCATCAGCGCCCGGGCAATGGCGACGCGCTGCTGCTGTCCACCGGACAGGGTGGAGACGCGCTGGTGGGCGAAGTGGGCCATGCCCACGCGGGTCAGGGCGTGTAGCGCTTCTTGCTTCTGGGAAGGAGAGAACCAGCGCAGACAGGTGCGCCAGAACGGGGTGCTGCCGAGCGCGCCAATCAGCACGTTCTCCAGCACCGTCAGGCGGTTCACCAGATTGAACTGCTGGAAGATGTAGCCCGTCTGGGCGCGACTCTTGCGGATATCGCTTGCCAGACGACCCGCGCGCTGCACCGTATTGCCCAGCAGCTCGACGTGGCTTTCCGGCGTTTTATCGCAGGTGATAAGCCCGCTCAAATGGCGCAGAAGGGTGGATTTACCTGAACCGGATGGCCCCAGCAGCGCCACCATTTCGCCCTGCCGGACGGTGAGATCAACGGCATGCAGAGCCTTATTGTGATGGAAGGTCTTGCTCAGTTTCTCGACGCGGATGACAGTTTGCATGTGCGGGGCCTCACGATAAATGTGGCCTCATGCTGGCGGATCAATGTGACATTTGGGTTAAGTGTTGGTTGCGGGAGTTTGAAGAGTTGACGTGAAAGGGATGACAGGCGGGCACGAACGCCCGCCGTCGGGGTCATTGCTGTTTAACGACGTTGATCATCCAGGGTACGCCGTATTTATCGGTGACTTTGCCAAAGCCGTGCGCCCAGAAGGTCTCCTGCCAGGCCATTTCAATATTGCCGCCTGCGGCCAGGTTATCGAACCAGCGCTTGCCTTCGGCGACGTCCTGGGTGTCAAGCACGAGGGTAAAGCCAGCATAGGGGGTTCCGCCGCCGGGCTGGGCGTCACTCATCATGATATCGCTGCCGGCGATGCGCACGTTGGAGTGGGCGATAGCGGAGTCCGGGAACGACATGCCGGACGGGCAACCCTCTTCGGTGTTGTCGTCTTTGGGCATTTCGCCATAGGTGATTTTATAGAGGAGTTCAGCGCCGACGGCCTGCTGATAGAAGGCGGTGGCCTCTGCGCAGTTACCGGCGAATGAGATGTAGGGACTTAACGGCATAATCATTACCTCAGGTAAAGAGAAGCCCGTTAAGTGTAGTTCGGTATTTGTAGGCCCGGCGCTTTTGCCGGGCCTACAGACATCAGTTCTTTTTCACGAACTCGGATTTCAGCTTCATCGGGCCGAAGCCGTCAATTTTGCAGTCGATGTTGTGGTCGCCTTCAACCAGGCGGATGCCTTTGACTTTGGTCCCGATCTTCAGCATCGACGAGCTGCCTTTGACCTTCAGATCTTTGATAACGGTGACGTTATCGCCGTCGGCCAGCAGGTTGCCGTTGGCATCTTTAACGATCAGTTCATCGCTCTCTTGCGCAGGTTCTGCGTTGTTCCATTCGTAAGCGCATTCCGGGCAAATGAATATCCCGTTATCTTCGTAGGTATATTCAGAGCTGCATTTCGGACAGTGTGGCAGTGACATGGTGTTCTCCTCAAAATAGTGCGAACCGGCGGCAATCAGGCCCGCCAAAAATCGACAGGTTGTCGAAAAAGGCGGCAAGTATAACGCAAGTCCTTACTGTTGTCGGTGACATTATTTTTCGCTTTTGGCGAAAAATAATCTTTTGAATGACATGGACTGTCAGTGACCTGGGTGATGCTGGAGGTCAGACGCAGAAAAGAAACGCGCCTGATTAAAAGCGACAATATTTTATTGCGGCAAATTGATACGTTGTGTCATTTCAGATAAGGTTAAGACGCTAATGATATTTCACTTACATGCTTTAATCGCCATCCCCGGTCTGCACGGGATGATTTACCCCCCATTTTTGGTGGGTAACTAATGCTGAATTTTCCTGAAGTTTTTAAAATTTGAGCTAGGCTCTTAATCTTTCGGTTTCCCTGACCGAAGGAGCGCGCTCCGCTACTTCACGCGCTGTAAGAATATATTTTTACTGTCATGACAGAATTATATTGCTTCGAACATATTTACAACACGTAATCATATAAGCCGATCCTTCATTCTAAAAACAATTCGGTTATATAAAATTTGTGTTAAGGGAAGGCTTTTAACTATGCACACACAAACTATATTTGAATTGAGCCAGGAAGCCGAAAGGCTGTTGCAGCTCTCATTGCAGAATCTTGAGGCGCTGAGCGCCATGCCTGCCGCGATGCTGGACAGTGCCACCTCGGCGATTACTGGTGAAACCAGCAATGTCTTACCCCTGCATTTTAGTGCCCGTGGCTTAGAGGCGCAGCAGTCGATGCTCAATAATGAGCTGCGCAAAATTACCCGCCTGGAGATGGTGCTGGCGATCGTGGGCACCATGAAAGCCGGGAAATCCACAACCATCAACGCTATCGTGGGCACCGAAGTGTTGCCCAATCGCAACCGCCCGATGACCGCGTTGCCGACGCTGATCCGCCACACGCCCGGCCAGAAAGAGCCGGTGCTGCATTTTTCTCACGTCGCGCCCATTGATACCTTAATTAAGCAGATGCAGAAGAAGCTCGCCAATTACGATCGCGGCAAGCTGGCGCAGCAGCTGGAAATTGACAAAGACATGAATGCGCTGCTCGGGCGCATTGAAGCCGGCGAAGCATTTGAAAAACATTATCTGGGTGCTCAGCCGATATTTATCTGTTTAAAAAACCTCAATGATTTAGTGCGGCTCTCCCAGGCGCTGGGCACAGAATTTCCGTTCCCGGCCTATGCCGCGATCGAGAATATCCCGGTTATTGAGGTGGAGTTTGTCCATCTGGCCGGGCTGGATGGGCATCTGGGGCAATTAACCCTGCTGGATACCCCGGGGCCGAACGAGGCCGGACAGCCGCATCTGCAAAAAATGCTCACCGAGCAGCTTGCCCGCGCGTCGGCGGTGCTGGCGGTGATGGACTATACCCAGCTGAAGTCGATCTCGGATGCCGAAGTGCGGCTGGCCATCTCCGCCGTCGGTAAGTCGGTGCCACTGTACGCGCTGGTCAATAAGTTCGATCAGAAAGACCGCAACAGCGATGATGAAGAGCAGATCCGGGCGATGATCTCCGGCACCCTGATGAAGGGCCATATCTCCCCGGGGCAGATCTTCCCGGTCTCGTCGATGTGGGGATACCTGGCGAACCGGGCGCGCCACGAACTGGAGATGCACGGCAAGTTGCCCGATCACCAGGAGCAGCGCTGGGTGCAGGACTTCGCCGAAGCCGCGCTGGGCCGCCGCTGGCGCACTGCCGATCTGGATGATATTGAACACGTTCGCCACTCTGCCGACCTGCTGTGGGAGGACTCCCTGTTTGAGCAGCCGATCCGCAAGCTGATCCACGCCGCCTACGCCAACGCCTCGCTGTACGCGTTACGCTCCGCGTCGCATAAGCTGTTGAACTACGCCCAGAACGCCCGCGAGTACCTGGATTTCCGCTATCAGGGGCTGACGGTGGCCTTCGACGAGTTGCAGCACAATATTACCCGTCTGGAAGAGGACATGGCGCTGCTTCACTCCCGTCAGGCGACGGTGAGCGATGAGGTACGGCATGAGGTGAGCCAGGCCCTGAGCGCCACGGACCTGTTTCTCACCTCCCAGCAGAACGAGATCAAACTCGCCATTTCGCATGTCTTTAATCCCGACAATATGTTCGATCTGGCGGGGTTTGATCCGCATAAACAGCGTGCTGATGCCACGGCAACGCCCGGTCAACTGGTGCTGGACGATGAAGGCCAGGCGCAGATCCTGCTGAGTAAAATCCGCTCCTCCTGCGAGATGGTCATGCTGGATGCGCAGGCAAAAATCGGTCGGGAACTGGGGCTGCGTTTCGACCAGCTGGAGACTACGCTGGCGCGGTCGCTGAACGACGCCATGCGCCCGATTGAAACGCGCATTAAAGAAGAGTTGAGCCATGCTGGTTTCCGGGCGCGGATCAGCTTCCCGGCGTTTCAGGCCAACCAGCTTAACTTTAATACCCGGGGGCTGTTCAGCGATGCCATCGCCCAGGAGAGTGAGCCTGCCGGTCAGTCCCAGGGTGCCGGCAGCGCCCTGCGCGAGACGGTCTCCCGCTGGTTGAACAATCCGGGCTGGGGCTGGGAAGATTATGTGATGACGCGGACGCGGTATGTTATCAACGTGTCACAGCTTCATGAGAAATTTAATCAGCATATCGATCACTTTTGTGAACAAATCCGTAAAGCTTTGCGCGCCCAGGTCGATGTCTCTGTTACAGCAGGTATGGCGACATTCTTTGCAGAATTCTCCTTATGCCTGGCAGGGTTACAGGAAAGCTTGCGTGATAGCCTCGCGGTGCGTCAGCAGAATGAGCATGCCACACGTGCGCTCAGCCAGCTGTTGCAGCAATGTATTACGACTGCGACGTGGATTCAGGAAGACACCCGACTGTTACGCGATGATATTCAAACGCTATTCGCGGCAGAGCAACCATGACAAAACACTTACTGGACGGTCCCGGGCGGACGCTGGAATGTATTCATCCTAAATTTATGGTCGATCTGGTGCAGGGGGCTGACGCGCAGCGTCACACCTCTGTAGGGTCGCAACAGCAGCACTTTCGTGAACGTTTAACCCAGGAGATCATGGCGCAGGCTCAGCTTCGCCAGTGGGCGATGGGGGGAATGTTCAGCGAAAATGCTGTGCTGCGGCTCGGGCTGGCGGAGAAGCTGGCGGGCATGGTGGATCCCGGCCATCTGGCGTTGACCCGCATGACCCAGACCCTGACCACGCTGCGCCAGCAGGCTAATCTGCGTAACCAACCCCCCATTGGGCTGGTGCATCAGTATGAAATCCTCTCCGCGCATTTCCATCAACGCGCCCAGTTTAAAGAGAAGGCGTTAACCCAGCGCGGGTTAACGGTGCAGGCAGGCGTTCACAGCGAACAGATTTTTACCCGCTGGCGGGCCGGGCACTATGACGGCTGGTCGCTGGCCGGTCGCGGCTATGTGGTGCTGGAGGAGCTGCGCTGGGGGGCGTTCGGCGACGCCTGTCGGCTGGCGAATGCCGATGTCAGCGCCATGCTCAAAGATAACCTGTGCAGCATGGTGGCGAACTACCTGGCGCAGGGGATCAATGCCGCGCCTGCGACCCGCCATTTTTACCATCAGTGGCTGACCACGCCCAGTACGCCGGGGATTATCGATCATAAAGATATGCTTGGCTGGCTGGGGGACTGGTGTGATGCCGACCGGCATCCGGTGTGTTGGTCAGTGACGCAGAGCTGGCAGAACGTGGCGCTGGGGATGCCGAGACTCTGTTCGGCGGCCAGGCTGGCAAAAGCGATGGTGGACGAGGTGTTTGGGGAGTAAGGTTTTACCCTCTCCCCGGGCGGGGAGAGGGTCTGGATATTCATTAGTGATGCAGTGATTCAACCGGCGTCTGTTCCGCATTATTCGCCGGGACCTGACCGAAGCGTCTGGCATACAGCGCGGTAATAATCGGAACCAGAATCGCGGTGACGATGACGCTTGCAGCAACCAGCGCGGTGGCGGAAGCGGCAACCGGTTCGAACGCCGGGTTAATCTGGGCGATAATGACCGGGTTCGCTACAGCAGCACCCGCTGCGGACGAGGCGGCGACACCCGCAGTACCATTCCCTCCACCGATAACACGGTCGGCAATAATCAGCGGAATACCGGTGATGATGATAACCGCCACACCCAGCACGATACCCAGCAGGCCGGTATCCAGAATCACGTTCAGGTTGATGGTGTTACCCAGCGCGAAGCCGAAGAACGGGATCAGCACCGGGGTGGCTTTGCTGAAGAAGTCACGCAGATCGTGGTCGAGGTTGCCGAGGGCAAAACCGATCAGGAACGGCAGGACGGCGCCGACAAAGTGGTGGGGTTCAAAGGAGGCCAGACCGGCGGAGCCGAGGATCAGCATGGTCATCAGCGGGCCGGATTCCAGAGACATCAGCACGAAGGCGCCGGACTCTTCTTTGGTGCCGTACTGGTTCATCAGGCTGGCGTACAGACCGCCGTTGGTCATGTCCATCGCAGAGACAATCGCCAGCACGGAGAGGCCAGCGAAGAAGCCGGTCTGAATACCATTTTCCGGGATAAACATGGCGCAAATCATCGCCACTACCCAGGCCACGGCAATTTTGGTAATCACCAGCGTACCGGATTTACGTAATACGGTGCCCGTTGCCCGTAAATTAATGGAGGCGCCGATACAGAAGAACCATACCGCCAGAATCGGTACTGTCCCGGTAATCATGCCTTTGGTGAATCCACCAAAATAGGCTCCGGTATTAGGGGCTAAGGTATTTAAAATTGCACCCAGCACCAGCGGAACCAGCATCATCCCCCCGGGGATACGTTCAATCGCGGCTTTAATCTTCATCATTAACCCTCACATCTCATCACGCATCGCCAGCGGACAAGTGATATTTAATAATCTAATGAATTCAACGAATTGTGACTTTGAGGCGTCAGGCTATTCGTCATTCATACAGCAGATATAACCAGCCTGGTTTTTTAAACCTTCATCTGAAGGCCACCGGACTCGTTTTGACGGACTTATGATGCGATCGTTGGAATGATGATTCAATGAAAATAAAACAGCGTTTTAGTTATCTCGATCACATATTTTACGGAAACCGGGGATCTGCATTTTGATTATTAGAAGGGCTGTGAACGCATTGTAAATAAATGTCGCGATTTTTTGATTTGACAGCAAATAATAACGCCGGAAAGCGTATTTTTAGATGCAGGTTTGAGAAATAACGCATGACGGGTTATTTACACTTTTGACACTTCTGGGGGAAACCTTAAAAATATATGTGAAGTTGATCACAAATATAAACGCTGGTAGGGTAAAGGCATCATTAACAGCCCAGACAGGCGTCACAGGTTCGGTTGTACCGCTCCGAAAGGTCAGTGTAAGTAAACCTGCTACGCTTGAGAAAGGAGAATGCGCATGAGGCGCTTCCCGGGTTCCACAGAGCGCCGTAAGCGCTGTGGTGAGCACTGGGCTTAGTCAACGAGGATAGCAATGCTGAAAAGGAAAAAAGTTAAACCGATCACCCTGCGCGACGTCACCATTATTGACGACGGTAAACTGCGCAAAGCGATCACCGCCGCCTCGCTCGGTAATGCGATGGAATGGTTCGATTTTGGTGTGTATGGCTTTGTGGCCTATGCGCTGGGTAAAGTCTTCTTCCCCGGTGCCGATCCCAGTGTGCAGATGATTGCTGCCCTCGGGACATTCTCTGTTCCTTTCCTTATCCGCCCGCTCGGGGGTCTGTTCTTCGGGATGCTGGGGGACAAGTATGGCCGCCAGAAAATCCTCGCCATCACGATAGTGATCATGTCGGTCAGTACCTTCTGTATCGGGCTGATCCCGTCCTATGCAAGCATAGGCATCTGGGCGCCGATCCTGCTGCTGCTGTGTAAGATGGCCCAGGGCTTCTCGGTCGGCGGTGAATATACCGGCGCATCAATTTTTGTTGCCGAATACTCACCGGACCGCAAGCGCGGCTTTATGGGCAGCTGGCTCGACTTCGGCTCTATTGCCGGGTTCGTGCTGGGCGCGGGCGTGGTTGTGCTGCTCTCCACCGTGGTGGGCGAAGAGAACTTCCTCTCCTGGGGCTGGCGTATTCCGTTCTTCCTGGCGCTGCCGCTGGGGCTTATTGGCCTCTATCTGCGTCACGCGTTAGAAGAGACCCCGGCGTTCCAGCAGCATGTCGATAAGCTGGAGCAGGGCGATCGTGAAGGGCTGCAGGACGGTCCGAAAGTCTCGTTCAAAGAGATTGCAACAAAGCACTGGCGTAGCCTGCTGACCTGTATTGGTCTGGTGATCTCCACCAACGTGACCTATTACATGCTGCTGACCTATATGCCGAGCTACCTGTCGCATAACCTGCATTACTCAGAAGATCACGGCGTGCTGATCATCATCGCCATCATGGTGGGGATGCTGTTTGTGCAGCCGATTATGGGTCTGCTGAGCGACCGGTTTGGCCGTCGTCCGTTCATTATTTTCGGCAGTATTGCGCTGTTCGTGCTGGCTATCCCGGCCTTCATTATGATTAACAGCGATGTGATCGGCCTGATTTTTGCCGGTCTGCTGATGCTGGCGGTGATCCTCAACTGCTTTATCGGCGTCATGGCCTCGACACTGCCAGCGATGTTCCCGACCCATATTCGCTACAGCGCGCTGGCGGCTGCCTTTAACATCTCGGTACTGATTGCCGGTCTGACCCCGACGCTGGCCGCCTCGCTGGTGGAGAGCACTCAGAACCTGATGATGCCGGCCTACTACCTGATGGTGATTGCGGTGATTGGCCTGATTACCGGCCTTTACATGAAAGAGACGGCGAACCTGCCGCTGAAAGGGGCGACCCCTGCCGCCTCTGACCTTCAGGAAGCCAAAGAGATCCTGCGCGAGCATCACGACAACATTGAGCAGAAGATAGAAGATCTTGATGCTGAAATTGCCGACCTGCAGGCGAAACGTTCCCGACTTGTCGATCAACATCCCCGCATTAATGAGTAAATAAAAACCCCGGCACCCGCCGGGGTTTTTTTTCATACCCAAATGGCATCTCACGAAAGTTTATTGGCGGTTTTATTGAATAGTGCTTACGCTGTATATAAGCGGATGTCTCTATAAAATCGACGCTTTCTTCTCTACGTGGGGTGGGTATGCTGAGTTTTACACCAACATAGTTGTAAACGCATGCGCTACCCTGGCGGTTGACATTTCTGTCACTGCTCTCTGCACCGAACAGCATTTTATTTTTTAAAATCTTTGCTAATACAATTAGTACAAAAAAAATAATACCAAATCTTAATTATAAGCAGGTCTGGACATGCTGAGAAATTCGCAAAAGATTACCCATGGAAGTTACTCGGTATTCATTAAATTAATTGATTTCTTCTCAATTAATTTAATTTTAATACTGAGTGGTTGGGTATTGAAAATGGAGTCCTTTGATACTGTAATTTTGATCAGCTTATTGTACTCCACCGCTTTTTTACTGTTTGGCGAATACACCGAATGCTATCTCTATCGGCCTAAAAACAACAAGTTGCGTAATCAGCGACGCCTCTTTCTGACCGCTTTTTTTGCCATTCTTTTTATCGGCGTGGTGCGCCTGCTGATCGGGAAATTATACGCCCTGGGTTATCTCACCTTTGTCGATGTGCGTGATATTCCTGCCATGCCACTCTGGTATGCCGCGCCGATCCCTTTTCTCTACGTCGCCCGCCTGGTTATTTTCAAACTGTCGACAAAAAAGAAAATACGGGTGGCGATAATCGGCATTACGGAAAACGGCCTGGCCGCCGAGCAGGCGCTGCGTCTGGAGTACGCTGACGTGCAGCTGGACCTCGCTTTCTACGATGAGCGCGGCCCGGAGCGGCTCGGGGAACTGGCCACCAAAATCACCAGCCCCTATAACGGGCCGGTGATTAATCTGGTGGAGGAGGCCAAAGCCAGCAGGGTCGATGAAATCTATATTGCCCTGCCGATGGTGGCGCTGGAGCGCATCCGCCATTTTCTGGCGATGATGTCGGATACCACGGTGGATACCTATATCGTGCCAGATTTTTACGCCTACAGCACCAATACCTCCCAGATCCGCTCCATCCACAACCTGCAAACCATCGGCATCTTTACCTCGCCCCTGGACGGGGGCGGGTCGATTATTAAACGCGCAGAAGATCTGGTGTTGGGCAGCGTGATTATGGTAATGATTGCCCTGTTAATGATCGTGATTGCCATCGGCATCAAACTCACTTCACGTGGGCCTGTTTTCTTCAAGCAGGATCGCTATGGCCTGAGCGGGCAGAAGATCAAAGTCTGGAAGTTCCGGACGATGAAAGTTATGGAAAATACCGACACGGTAGTACAGGCGACACGTGGCGATCCTCGCGTCACGCGCTTTGGCGCATTCTTACGTCGAACATCACTGGATGAGCTGCCGCAGTTCATTAATGTCATACAGGGGAACATGTCTATTGTTGGTCCACGGCCGCACGCTGTGGCCCATAACGAGCTTTATCGTAAGCAGGTCGAAAACTACATGATTCGCCATAAAGTAAAGCCTGGGATCACAGGTTTAGCGCAAATTAATGGCTATCGTGGGGAAATTGATGCGCTATATAAAATGGAAAAGCGAGTCCAGTACGACATTGAATATATTCAGAACTGGTCCTTTTGGTTAGATATAAAAATCATCATTAAAACCATTTTTAAGGGATTTGTCGGTAAGAATGCATACTAAAATTATTATTATCGCTGGGATTATGGCGTCTCCGGTCGCTCTGGCAGAATTAACACCAAAATCACACATCGGCTTTGCGGGCATCGACTTTCAGAGCAACGTGGGTGTGGATTATGGGTATAACGATAACGTGACCTTCCAGCCGCACGACAGCGACGCCAAAGGCTCCGACTTCCAGGGGCTCAAGCCTGTTATCAGCCTGAACGGGGAGCGTGGCCAGGATAAGTATCTGCTGATGTACTCCGGAGATTATCGTCACTACTCCAGCGATTCTGCGGATGATTACGACGATCACTTTTTCCGCTTCAAAAGCGACTGGCGTTTTGGTCAGATGCATGGCCTGACCCTGAATCTCGAAGATACGCTGGGCCATGAGGAGCGCGGACGCGGGGTGACGGAAGGGTTCCTGCCGGAACAGTTCCGGGAATTTGGCGTCAGGTCACCTTTAACCACCAATCTGTTCAACAGCGAGCTACGCTATAGTTATGGTGCGCCGGATGGACGTGGCAGGGCAGACCTGGCGTTGATGCACCGCAAATGGACCTTCGGCAATACCGGTCAGGTTGAAAGCCAGGATGAGGACTTCGCACAATATATCCGCGAGCAGGAGTGGACCGAAAATACCCTGATCGCAGAAATTTTCGATCAGTACACATCTAAGACGCGTTTTCGCTATAGTTTTATTACCAACCAGTTTCATTACGACAATGCATCAGCGAAAGATAGTAATGAATACTATTTGCGTTACGGAATACAGTCGCAGCTGACGGGTAAAACGAACGTTGATATGAACGTATCGTGGCTCTATAAAACTTTTGAAAATAACCCCGGCTCGAAGGATTTCAACGGGATCAACTGGGATATTCTGGGTGAATGGCGGCCCCTTCAACAGGCGCTTTTTACGTTAAGAACATCCCAAAGTATTAAGGATCCTTCCGAAGCGGGAGGATATAATTTAGTCACGGAATACGGAATTTCATACAAACATTTGTGGATGAACAACCGATTAACGACGTTGCTTGATTACGCATACATTACCGAAGACTACAAAGATCAGGACAAGGACCGTCACGACAAGAATGGCGTGTTTTCATTTATCGTAGGTTATGACCTCACACCATCGATTAACTTTGGTGTGGAATATCATCTTGATACGCTTAAGTCTAATAAAGATACGGATACGTTCACTATCGGCCCCAACGACGATCGCGTAGTGACTGAAACGTTGGGCTACGATCAATCTTTGATTATGCTTACAGCTAAGGTTCAGATTTAAAATGAAAATAATTAAACTGTGCGCGTTTTTACTCCTCAGCTTTGTTTTTGCTGGCTGCAAATCACCGCAGCCGACGTTAATGGACAATAGCGTGGTTGATACAGCAAATTATTTACTGGGCTCGGGTGATACCGTCAACATTAACGTTGCCGGGCAACCTGACCTGACCATGAAAGTAGTACTTGATAATAGTGGGACTATTAATTACCCCTATATTGGCAAGCTGGATTTAAAGGGCAAAACCGCCAGTCAGGTCGATGCAGAGATTACCCAACGCCTGCGTAAAGGTTATGTGCTTAATCCCATGGTGACGGTCAATATCGCTGAATTTCGTAAGTTCTATATCTCTGGTGAAGTTGAGAACCCGAATGGCTATTCCTATGAGCCAGGCCTGACCGTGGAAAAAGCCATTGCCCTTGCGGGTGGCTATACCGACCGGGCAGACCGTACGGATCTCAGTATTCGCCAGTCATCCACCGGTGAGTTACTCGAAAATGTAGATGTTACCCACTCCGTTCTCCCGGGCGATCTCGTCATTATTGGCACAGGGTTCTTCTGATCATGAAACTATCAATAGTGGAAAATGGCAAAAAGCGAGAAAGCGCTATCGATATCGCCAGATTTGCCAGAGAAATTAAAAAGAACTCCTGGAAAATCGTTCTCTCCGGCGTGATTGCCGGGGCGATTGCCTGGCCATTAATGAGTTTGATGTCATCGAAGTATGTTTCCACCGCCACGGTGCTAATTAAAGCCCAGCCGGACAACGTTTCACCGTTCCAGAGAGTGGAGGGCTATGACTCCACCCGTAACGGGTACTACGAAACGCAAAATGCGCTGATGCAATCGCGCGTGGTGCTTGAGCAAGCCATTCGCACGTTGAAACTCGATCAAAACCCCGCCTTCAACGGCGAGGGGGCGGGCAGTGGGTCAACCCCGGAGAACGAACAGCAGCGGGTGGATAATGCCCTGAAAACGCTGATGCGAGATCTCACGATCAGCAACGTGCGTACCACCCATTTGTCCACCGTCTCCTATGAGTCCACCTCTCCACAGCTGGCGGCAGATGTGGCCAACGGCGTGGCGGAGTCCTTTATCAGCTATACCCTGGCGCTGAAGCAGCAAAAAACGGCGAAGGCGCGGGAAGATAACCAGCAGAAGCTGCAGGAACTCCAGCAGCAGATGGTGCAGCAGAAGACCGCGCTGGATAACTATCTGGCGAAAGAGGGACTGCTGACCTTCCGTGGCGTGGATGGCTTTGAAACGGAGCAGATGGGCATTATCACCAACCGTCTGGCAAATGCGACCGAGCGCCGGGTGGCCGCGGAATCTGTCTATAACGAAGTCCGTTCCGGCAGGGGGAACGTGATCTCGCTGCCGTCCATTTCAAATCATGCCCAGATCCAGGATTTACGCATTGCGCTGATCCAGGCGAACAGCGAGCTATCCCAGCTGGAGAAATCCTACGGGCCGCAGCATGACAAAGTGATTCAGGCCCGGGCGCGTATTAACGCGATCCAGGCGCAAACGGCAATGACGCTCAGAGAGCAGCAGGCCGGATTACGCCAGAGCTACGAGGCGGCGCTGGCGGACGAAAAAAATTACCAGAAACAGCTGGAAGAACAGAAAGCGAATTTTCAGAAGTTGTCCATGAAGCGTGACGGCTACAACGACCTGAAGCTGGCGCTGGATAAAACCGAAGAGATGTACAAGATGGCCTATCAGCGCACGCAGGAGCTGACGTTGCCGGGCACTTATTCCGATGCTGATGCGGAGATCTACGATCCTGCCGTGCCCGCTGCGCTGCCGGCAAAACCGAATAAGCCGCTGCTGATGCTGATGGTGGTGCTGCTGGTGATGCTCTTCTACGTGATGTACATCATGGTGAAAACGGCCACCGACAAATCGGTCAACACCCTCAGCCAGATGCAAAAACGTCTTAATCTGCTGCCGCTGGGTGAGATCCGCCGCTTTAAGGGCGTGGGCGGACGCGGCAAAATCCGCGACCTGATCACCAGCGATCCGCTGAATGCCGACGTCATTCACAGCATGCGCACGCAGATCATGCTCAGCAATCAGCCGTTGCAGGTGATTGCCGTTACGTCGGCAGAAGCCGGGGAGGGGCGTACCCTGCTGGCGAACCTGCTGGCGAACTCCTTCAGCTTTGACCAGAAAACGCTGCTGATCGATATGGACTTCTTCAACAACGACGGGCTCTCGGGCGAGCTGGGCTCACCGAAAGCACCCGGCGTGGCGGAGGTGCTGCGTGGCGAGGGCGTGACCGATAACGTGCTGGTGAAGATGAGCGACAATCTCGACTTCCTGCCGCGCGGCAATACGCCAGTTTCGGCGCTGCTGCTGCTGTCGCCGGAACGGTTAAAACCGCTGATTGATTCCCTGCGCAGCCGTTACCAACGCATCATTATCGATATGGCGGCGGTGAATCAGAGCCAGGAGGTACAGCTGGTGAGCCAGGTGACGGACGGTCTGATCTTCGTCCTGAAAGCGGGCCTGAACTCTGCCGACACCATTGGACCGGCCATTGAGAAAGCCACCAACGATCGCACGGTGCTGATCGGTGGGGTGCTGAATCAGGTGGTGGATAAAAATCTGGAGAGCAAAGAGGGGCTGCGTTCACTCAATTACCATACCCATGAACTGATGAATAACACAGGTCGGGCATGAGTCTGCTCAGGAGCGCGTCGACGATCGCCGGGTCATCAGTCATTTCACAGCTGATTGGTGCCCTGTCGATCTGGCTTATTTCGCATAAGTACGACCTTGGCGAAGTGGGGCTCTACGCGCTCAACTACAGTATTGCCCTGATCGGGGCCCAGGTCTGCACCTTTGCCTCGCAGCTGTTGATCCCCCGGCAACCGGATGAAGAGCTGGCCCAGAACGTGGTGTTTTGTCTGCTGCAAAGCCTGACCATCGCCGTGCCTTATGCGGTGCTGACGGGCTGGCTGTTTCATCAGAACATGCTCTTTCTCTACCTGCTCACGCTCTCCAATACCTGGGTGCTGGTGGCCGAGAACCTGTCGCTGCGCACGGCTAACTTTCGCTTCCTCGTGGTTCAGCGCATCTCCGTTTCGGTGGTGGTGGTGGTCTCTGTGCTGCTCACGAGCCAGGTGATGGCGTTTTACTGGATGTGGGCGATCCTGATGATGGTGCTGACCAGCGCCTGCATCCTGCGGGCATTTGATATTCGCACCGTGACCCTGCATCACCTGCTGCCCTCCAGCAACCTGACGTTCCTGAAAAAGAATATCCATCACGTCACCAAGGTGGGCAGTGCCGAAGTGCTGGCGATGGCGAGCAACAACCTGCCGATCATGCTGATCAACTTCTGGTTCTCAGCCTTAACGGCGGGCTACTTCTCGGTGGTCAGCCGCTTCTGCCTGGCCCCGGTGGTGATTATCGGCAATGCGGTGCGCAATACCATTTTCTCGAAATGGTCGATTGATTTCAGAAACAACGTCTTCAACTACGAAGAGTATACGAAGGTCCGGTTGCTGCTGTTGGTGCTGGGCGTGGTCTGCACCCTGGGCGTCTTTATCTTCTATCCGATTGTGATGAATCTGGGCTTCAGCGAGGAGTGGATCGCCTCAGTGCCGACCTCGCGCTACATGCTGCCGTACCTGTTCCCGGCGCTGGCGGTCTGTCCGCTGACGGTGATCGAGCTGATTTTCGGATCTCACCGCTACTTCCTGCGGATCCAGCTTGAGCAACTGGCGATCGTGGTGATCGCGTTTGTCATCGTGCCTTATTTCTATAATGACTATGCGACCTCCATCATCTTATTTTCGATTCTGACGTTCATTCGCTACGCCTTCATCTACCTGAAGGTGAATAAGCGCGCCGACATTCTGAAAAACGGGTCAGTGACATCATGAATCTTAATACCGGGCATTACTTACAAACGTTCACCCTGCTGACCCTGATCTTCATCGGGCTGGTGCAGTACTTCACCGGTGAGCTGACGGTGTTGTGGCTCCCCTTCTTCATGACCATGCTGATGGCCGGTTTTCTCGTGCTGCAGACCCGTCATGAACCCGTGCGGCTGGATGCGCAGGAAGCCATTGTTCTGACGCTGTACCTCTCCTTTAACGTGCTGGCGATTATTTCGACCCTGTTCCAGGGCGGAGCGCTGATCGCCCTTATCGGCTTTAAGAACGAGATTGCCCTGTCGCTGGTAATGCTCTGCCTGCTGCTGGGGTTCTGCCGGGAATCGCAGATCTATCAGGTGACGCGCGGCCTGTACTGGATTTTTTATATTCAGTTCCCGGTTGCACTGTACCAGTTGATCTTTGTCGTGCCGCAGCGCGTAGCGTTACGCGGCGAAGAGGAAAAATGGGACTCCGTGGTAGGGACGTTTGGCGGCGATCCGATGGGTGGGGGAAACACCGCCGCGATGGGGTTGTTCTGTCTGCTGATCATGCTGCTGAAAGTCTCGGAGTATAAGCACGGGCTGACCAGCTTTAAAAACATGGCCTTGCATATCATCCTCGGTTTTGCGATGTGCATTATTGGTGAAGTGAAGTTCGTGATCCTGCTGTCGCCGCTGCTGCTGGCCTGGGTATGGATTATGCCCTCCTGGGTCAAGGAGGCGAGTAAGGTGAATGTAGCCGTGCTGGTCTCTATTCTGGTGGCGATGGTGGTGCTTATCGGGCTGGCCATCGTCATCCTGGCTTACAGCTATACCGCAGCCTATGGCATCGACATGGCGGAAAATCCGTTCACCGTGTTCTTTGACTCGCTGGGCTATATTTTCGACCCGAACTACATCCTGCCGGGCGGGGAGATAGGCCGTTTCACCACCCTGACGTTCTGGTTACAGCATAACGATCTGTCGGGGCTGCCGGGCACGCTGTTCGGCTACGGGCTGAATGCCACCAACAGCGGCAGCTTCCTCTCTCCGGGCTTCCTGAACCAGGTCTATAACCTGACCCTCGATAGTACCGCCCTGAGCATGCTGTTATGGGAGGTGGGCCTGGTGGGGACTCTCATCTTTATCGGGCTGTTTATTTATATTCTGAAAGTGGTTCAGCCTGAGCCTCTGCTGTCGATTGACCAGATTGATAAGCAGGATCTCCAGCTCCTGAGCTTTGCGCCGGCCTTTAATGTGTTTTCAATCGCCTGTCTGCTCAGTATTCCCTACAGCCAGATCCTGATGATCGTGCCCATGCTGCAATTCCTGTTCTATTTATCTTTAGGTTCCAGCTTGATTATTCGCCGGACCGTACGCCGTTATACGGGGCTCTATTGATGTACAAACCGTTTATTACTGTAAGCATTAAAACTTTTAACGAAGCCGAATGTATCGAGAAAACCATCGACAGCATTCGCAGCCAGATCGGTGAATATCCGCATAAGATTATTGTTGCTGACAGTCTTTCAACGGATAACACCCAGCAGCTGGCCAGCGATAAAGGGGTGGTGGTGGTGTCGTTAACCGAACCGGCGGACCGCTGCTGCGGCGTCGGCCATCAGCTGGGCTACCTTCACAGCGAAGGGGAGTTCATCCTGCTGATGGATGGCGATATGGAGCTGGAGCCCGGTTTTATCGATCATGCGGTGGCGTTTCTACAAAGCAACCCGACGTACGCTGGCGTAGCCGGTACGGTGGAGATGGACGACGCCTCGAACTATGAGTTCACCTCCCGCAAGCAGCGCATCAATAAAATCTACCCGCTGGGCGACAGCGACCATCTGGGGGGCGGCGGTCTGTATCGTCTGTCGGCGATTGCCGATATCGGCTATCTGACCAACCGCAGCCTGCACGCCTATGAAGAGGCGGAGTTAGGCATTCGCCTGCTGGCCGCGGGTTACAAACTGCATCGCCTGAACGTGCCCTATTTTCGTCATACCTCCTATACGATGCCGACCTTCCGGATGCTGCGCTATCGCTGGAAGAGCGGTTTCCATCAGGCTCCGGGTGAACTGCTGCGCAGCGCCTGGGGTAAACCCTGGTTCCGCGATGCGCTGATGCTGGTGAAAAACGAGGTGATCTTTGCGAGTTATATCATCCTCGTGCTGATTGCGTTCTTCACCTTCGACGTCAGCCTGATTGATATCGCCCTGCTGCCGCTGCTGGCCTTTATCCTGCTAAAAACCATTCAGAACCGTTCATTAAAAAACGGCCTGAACAGCGTGATCAATCTTGCCGTACTCTCTGCCGGGCTGGTGAAAGGTCTTTTCCATCGGCAGCGCGATCCCCGGGTTCCGCCGGACAATAAAGTTATTCATGAACAGGTAGAGTAATGAAAGTCTTACTGGTGAATAAGTTCTTCTTTATCAAGGGAGGAGCGGAGACGGTCTATTTTCAGGAACGCAATATGCTGAAAGCGGCCGGCGTGGAGGTGATCGATTTCTCCATGCAGCATGAAAAGAACTTTCCGTCTGACTATGCCGACTACTTCGTCAGCAATGTCGATTATCACAAAGAGGGCGGGCTGCTGGCGGGAGTGAAGACGGCCATCAGCTTTATTCACAATCGTGAGGCCTGTAAAAAAATGCAGGCGCTGCTGGAGCAGACGCGCCCGGAGATCGTCCATTTCCATAATATTTATCACCAGCTGACTCCGGCGCTGATCAAGGTCGCCCGGGATTTTGGCTGTAAGACCGTGTTAACCGCCCACGACTATAAGATTATGTGCCCGTCGTACTCGATGCTGCGCGACGGCAAAGTGTGCGATGCCTGCGTCACGGGCAGCGTGTTTAATGCGTTTCGCTACCGCTGCCAGGAGGGTTCGGCGTCGAAGAGCCTGCTGCTGTCGTTAGAGGCGACCTGGCAGTACATCGCCCAGAACTATCAGGCACTGGACGTCATTGTCTCGCCGAGCGAGTTTCTGCGTAATGAGCTGAAACGCTCCCTGCCGGACTCGCGTATCGATGTGATTGTGAACGGGATCGACGACAGCCACACGCCGGAGGCGGGCGCGGATCAAGGGTATCTGCTGTACGTCGGGCGTCTGAGCCGGGAGAAAGGGGTACCCACCCTGACCCGGGCGCACCAGCTTATGCGCAATAAAATGCCGTTAAAAATCGTCGGCCACGGTCCGCTGTATGACGAGATGGTGGCGGACTTCCCCAACGCGGAGTTCCTCGGCTACGTGCAACAGGGCCCGGCGCTGGATGCGCTGATCCAGAACGCCCGGGCCGTGGTGCTGCCGTCAGAGTGTTATGAAAACTGCTCCATGTCAGTGCTGGAGGCGATGTCCTTCGCCCGGGCAGTGGTGGGGGCCCGCATTGGCGGCATCCCGGAGCAGATACGTCACGGTGTGGAAGGATTGCTATTCGAACCTGGCAACGCTCAGGATCTGGCCGACGCGCTGGACGTAATGGCGGAAAACCCGGAGCAGGCCCACGAGATGGGGCTGAAAGGCCGGGCACGGCTTTGCCAGAAATACTCACTGCGCAAGCACATGGAAACGTTGCAGTCGCTCTATCGCGAGCTGCTCGACAGGCCATAACATGTCAAAAAAAATCACGGTGTTGGGTACACGCGGTATCCCCGATGTATTAGGCGGCGTCGAAACCCATTGTCAGAATCTGTACCCGGCTATCCGGCAGCAATATGACGTGGAGATCTGCGTGATCGCCCGGTCACCCTATGTCCCTTACCGGCGCTCGAGCTATAAAAACGTCGAGACGCTGGCGCTCTGGGCGCCGAAAAAACGCAGTTTCGAAGCCATTGTGCACTCTGTTATTGCGGCGTTTAGGACATTTGTTGACCGATCCGATATCGTGCATGTGCACGCCATCGGACCCGGCCTCGTGGTGCCGCTGTTACGCCTGCTGGGCAAACGGGTGGTCTTTACCCACCATGGGCCGGACTACGAGCGCCAGAAGTGGGGCAGGATGGCGAAAAAAATCCTGATGCTCGGCGAGAAAGTGGCGGTGAAGTATGCCAACGAAGTGATTGTCATTTCTGAGGTGATCAACCAGCTCATTCAGCAGAAATACCATCGCTACAATGCGCATCTGGTTTATAACGGTGTTAACGTGCCGGAGCCGCTGGCGGACGAGACCATCGAAAGGATCCTCGGGCGGTATGAGCTTCAGGCCGGGCGTTATATCGTGATGGTCGGGCGGTTCGTAGAAGAGAAGGGGATGCATGATGCCATCGCCGCTTACAGGCAGTCGGGCCTGACGCTGCCGCTGGTGTTGGTCGGGGATGCGGATCATGACACGGCGTACAGCATCCACCTGAAGCAGCTGGCGTTTCAGACACCCGGCGTCGTGATGACCGGCTTTTTGAAAGGTGAGGCGCTCCAGGTCGTCTTCTCTCAGGCCTCGCTGTTTGTGATGCCCTCCTACCATGAGGGATTACCCATTGCGCTGCTGGAGGCGATGTCGTTTTCGCTGCCGGTGGTGGTGAGCGATATTTTGCCGAACCTTGAGGTCGGCTTACCGGCTGAGACCAGTTTTAAGCTGGGTGATGTGGCTGATTTGGCGGATAAAATGTCCAGATGGGCGGATTCACCCCGGATTGATTACGGCGATTTTCTGCAGCGTTACAACTGGGATGAGATCGCCAGAAAGACCGTATCCATTTACCATAGATTAGATAAAACAATAGGTTAAAATTGACCAGTCACACCAGAAACCCGATTGTTATCGATCGTTTTTATGAAGTGCTTGATAAGGACGTTCGCGCCCAGCTGACCCCGGAGCAAAAAGAGGAGATCGAAAACGCCATCGTTTCGATTACCCTCGCATCGCGGCACCGGGTCGATTTTCGCAAAAGTTTTCCGTTCTTCGGCAAACGCCTCTATCTGGTGTTCTTACTGGGACGGGATCACCGCGCACGCGCACGTCCGGAGTCCAGGCTGTCGCGGATCGTGGTGACGTTTCTGATCCTGTTCGCCACGCTGTTCTTGCTCTGTTGCGTGCTGCTGACGCTCTATATGATCAAGTCCGCGCTGGGAATTGACGTCTTCCAGAACTTTCACGTCGGGATTTGGGACTGGTGGCTCAACCTCAAATACCAGTGACGCCAGACGCCGGGGGTCAGGCGTTATAGCCCCCGGGATTATTCTTCTGCCAGTTCCAGGCATCGCGCATCATCTCCTCCAGGTTGCGCGTGGCCTGCCATCCCAGTTGCTGGCGTGCCAGGGAAGAATCCGACCAGCACTCTGCCACGTCGCCGGAGCGTCTGCCGACAATCCGGTAGTTGATTTTGGTCTGCGCGGCTTTTTCAAAGGCTTTGATCAGATCCAGCACCGAATAGCCCACGCCGGTACCCAGATTAATAGCCTTAAACGCCTCGCCGTCGTTTCTGTGATCCAGCGCGGCCAGGTGACCCTGGGCAAGATCCATGACGTGAATATAGTCCCGCACGCCAGTGCCGTCCGGCGTCGGATAGTCATCACCAAAAACGGTCAGGCACGCCAGCTTGCCGATGGCTACCTGAGAGATATAGGGCACCAGGTTATTCGGGATGCCGTTCGGATCCTCTCCCAGCCGGCCGGAGGGGTGCGCGCCAGCGGGATTGAAATAGCGCAGACAGGTGATCCTGAAGTGCGGCTCGGCAACGGAGAAGTCACGTAAAATCTGCTCCACCATCAATTTGGAGGTACCGTAGGGATTCGTGGTGCCGCCGGTGCGCGATGCTTCGCTTAAAGGAACCGATTCAGGATTGCCATATACCGTGGCCGACGAGCTGAAAATAAGGCTGTGCACGCCTGCACGCTGCATTTCATCCAGCAGCACCATGGTCCCGACGACATTATTTTCATAATAGGCGAGGGGTTTAGCAATGGACTCAGAGACCGATTTAAGACCGGCGAAGTGGATAACGTCGGTGATGTTGTGCTGTGCGAAGAGCGTTTTTAACGCGTTGCGATCCAGAATATCAGCGACGCAGATCGCCGGCTCCTTGCCCGTTAATTCTGCGACCCGGATTAATGACTCCTGCGAGGCATTAGAGAGGTTATCAATGACGACGACATCTTCGCCTCTCTCCAGTAATGCCAGCACCGTATGCGAACCAATATAGCCTGCGCCACCTGTGACCAGAATTGCCATAATAAATCCCTCAAAGAGCCGCCGGATCGGAGACGTACTTTTGTCGTATTTTATTTTGCCGCTCTGGTTAGCGTAGTGCGACTTGCCGATCTTGTCACTTAGCTAAACAGCCGCTTACGGTGGTTAACCATAATTTTATAGGCCAGTTTTTTAAGCGTAGAGAGCAGGCTGAATGTCAGGTGTTTGGTATCGTAGACAATATAATTTTCAGTGAAGTTTAAGGTGTGAATACCATCACTGTTATTGATCGTCGCGCTTATTTTTCCCACCAGTTTTTCCTGATAATTATGTGGGGTTAAGCGGGTCAGTTCTTTAATGAAGATAGATTTTCCGTAAACCTCAGGGTTGCTCTCCTGGGTAAAGAGGTAGGTCTTGTTGTTGATCGAGTACGGCTTACCGGCCCCGCGGAAGTGCACGTTGCAGACATCCAGGTTCGGGGAGATCAGCTTCCAGTCGCCAAGGATGCCCTCTGAGGTGTGAATAACCAGCTCATTATCCATGCTGGTCGACACCAGATAATTGACGCCGTTCAGCTCAAAGACCACGTTATCCGTGACCGCCATATCAGAGACCAGCACTTTGACCTTTTCCCAGCGTGCGGGGAAATCAACGGACTGGAACAGGATCACTTCTTTGCGCTCTGACGACTCCGGGATCATGAACAGCTTCCCGTCGAGCTGGAACAGGAACGGAAAAGAGAGGTGACATTTTAAGTCATCAAAGCCTTCCAGCTTCACATCATCGATCTCGTCGAGATATTTATTAAGAATACGGCAGCGCAGCACCCCCTTCGAGTTAAGGAAGGTAAAGGCTTCATAAAAAACATACAACAGATCGTCTTTATCAATAATAAAAGGGTCGGCCTGGAAGATATATTTTTTATCAAGCTGCTGTGCTTTAGCATTACTGAGGATATCCAGCGTGTTTTCCGGGAAAACATGCCGGCCATGGCTGTTTATGATCATGATGTCCCAGGACTCATGGAAAAACAGTTTTTTGATTATCCTGTTATTTTTATTAAACATTTTACCCTGCTTCTCAGAGGAAATATTAATAAATCCAGAAATGTGCTTTCATAAACAGCGAGAGGAAAGCGGTACGGCCTGCGTATTACAACACTACGACCAAAGTGTGTATAAAGAAATAATATAAATGGGTGAGTCCATGATATATCGTATGAAATAAAATGAAGTCACCTTCGGCACGGCTTGCCAGCCGTAGGTATATTACATGATCCTGGTGAAAAGGGGCATTAATGCATTTATACGACCTGCCATACAAAAAAAGTCGATTGCTGCTGGTTGCCGGGGCGCTCGCGTTCTCAGCGGGGTGGGCGAAGGCGGAGAGTGCGGAACCGCTGCAAAGGGTGGATCCTCCGGCAATCAGCGGGCCATTGACCAATCCCGGTACTGGCGTTGCCCGCTTTCACAGTCAGGACTTAAGCATCGCGCAATACCCGGCAACCGGCCTCGAGTATCGACGCTACTACTGGAGCGAAGTGGAACCCCGGGAAGGGCAGTACAATTTTGCGCTGGTGGATGAGGGATTTGCCGCTGCGGCAGCGCATCAGCCAGCGATGAACGTTGGCCTGCGTTTAATGATCCTCGATGGGCCGGAGTCGGGCTCGCAGATCCCCGACTGGCTGATCAACAAGGGAATCAAAGGCACCTGGACGCCGGATCATAAGACCTTTGTCCCGGATCTGGACGATCCTGTCTATATTGCCTACGCCCAGCGTCTTCTTCAGGCATTTGGCGCGCGTTATAACAATAATCCGGAGCTGGCTTTTATTGATATCGGCATGGTGGGTTCATGGGGGGAGTGGCATAACAGCAACTTCCCGACCCTGACGCCGTTGCAGGAACGTTACCCACCGGAGCTGCTCAACCGCTATGTCGACATGCACTTCAGCGCCTTCCCGGATACGCCCAAAATCATGCTGCTTAACGGCTATGATTCTGTGGCCTATGCGGCGAAGAGAGGGGCGGGCTGGCGGGCGGACTGCTGGGGCGACTGGCGCAACTTTAGCCCCACCTGGAACCATATGCGCAACGATTACCCGGAGCGCATTGCGGCGGCCCAGACGACCTGGCCGGGGTTCAGCCAGGCGTGGAAAAAGGCCCCGGTCAGCCTGGAGATTTGCGGCCATATGGCGGAGTGGCTGAGCGAGCAGAAGTATACCCGGCAAGAGGTGCAGGCCACCTTTGACTGGGCCCTGGCGCAGCATGCCAGCACCCTGAACCTGAAATCCACCGACGTGCCGCAGGTGTATCGCGATATTCTCGACAAGGCGCTGACGAAAATCGGCTACCGCTTCCGGGTCGTGTCCTTGACCTACCCGGCAAGCGTCCACGCCGGGCAGGCTATCTCGCTCAGCAGCCAGTGGTCCAACGACGGCGTAGCCCCGATTTATCTGCGCTATACCCTCGCCTGGCGTTTACAGGATAAGTTTGGGAAAACGGTCGCGCAGGGCAGCGCCGGGGATGATATTCGCCAGTGGCTGCCGGGCAGGTTCAGCTCGACGTATCAGCTGGCCATCCCGCCTAATCTGGAAGCCGGGCGCTATCAGCTGGACGTGGGATTGGTGGATAAAAACGGTAAGGCGCGCATACAGCTTGCCAACGAGGGGAAACAGGGTGATGGCTGGTATCGGCTGTCGTCGGTGATGATTGAGTGAAGGGCGCTATGCATAGGCTCCAGTAAAAAGCCCCCGCAGAAGGGGGCTGTGCTCAGTAATAATAAATATAGGGCTTTGTTGGATGCGGGAACAGAATTCCATCGGGATCGGCCCCCTTCATGATACGCACGATAGCTGCGGCCTCCTTTGCCCGACGCGGCCTGGTCATAAACATACGTGTCCAGGCTGATGGGCTGTGACAGGCATTCCAGGCTGGCCAGGATCCCGCGGTGCGATCGTGGTGATACATCATCTTGCCTTCGAAACCGGGGTAGCCAACATAGTAATGGGGTTTTGGTTTCCCGTTCTGTTTGCGATCTTTTCTTGTGTTAAAAACAGACATTTCAGGTTCCTGATTATGGATAGTTACCTCATATGTCCTCCTTAGTATTTCTTGTTCGTGCACGCAGATGCTCATACTTCCGGCAAGCGCAGTGACACAGGTTTAAGCTCATTCTTTAATTTTAAGGGGTGTGCAGATCATTTTGTCCGAATAGCTGACACATGCCGGCACGTCAGAAATCCAGTTGCGCTCACCGCGAGCACGAAAATCTGCAATGGCCGTTTCAATCACAGCCTGGTTTAATGTGTCAGCCTCAACGACGATCTGTAAACCAACCCCGGAAGCGTATCCAGGTAATATGCGATAACCACAGTAAATGGCCGGAGGATTATCCCGCGCTATTTCCAGCGCGCGTTTATCAACAAAATCATTAAAGGTTAAATCGTTAAGCTGCGGGTAGTTCACTGCCGGGTTACGCAGCCATGTCTTGCCTTTGCCACTTATGTCTGGAGTAAAATCCAGATGCCCTAACCGAGCTTTTTCAGCGGCACCCAGCTTCGAAAAAGCCTCATTGAAAGCAATATTTTCTACGGCATCGGCGAAGGCCAGATTCGCTGTAATGATCTCCGCATTCCAGAAAATAGCGGGATCGTGACTGAGAAAAACAATATCACTCCAGGTCCAGCGCCCACTGGCGAGAGCTACATTCTGGTCGCATTCGTCATAGAAGATGCCACCCTGGATATCGCGTTCACGATAAATAAGGTTTTTGATGTTTAAGGTTTTAGCCCGACGTTTTCGACGTGAAAGAGCGGAGAATGGCGTATGTTTGCGGCCCATGGGGATCTCTGCGAATGTTCGCTGGGAGAAATCCAGCCTTATAGGCTATCTGAAACGTTGTAGCGTTGGAAGCGGCTTTTGGGGGGACATGGATAGTTGAGGACTATTGATGCTGGCAAGAGCCAGGAACTGTCGTCCGACGCTTGATGTTCTGCTCATGAACCGTGAGTTGTTTGAGCAATATGCCAGCCATAGCGCCGTTCCTGAACCGGTAAAAGCGCAGCAAGCTATCCCTGATGGCTTGCTTAATGAAGAGGCCGATTTTTATCGCTACTTAACCCACTTATCACGTGGTAGCCTGGAGCAGGAATTTTTGCCTGTGGGGATAGTTGAAGAGGCGCTGGGCATGTGGCAGAAAGGATTATAAATAAGGCTAAAGGATCCATCAGTACCCTTAGCAAACTACCGGATATTCGGTAGATGCGGTATGATAAATCCGAACATTTTTCAGCCAGAGGGACCTCTATGCCTTTGCAAATAAAAGACATTATAGATCTGCAAACCCTTGTCGAGTCGGAACAAGTAGAGTTCAAGCTTGCAGGAGGTAAAGACGGCAAAGGCGAGTTACCGAAAGACTTCTGGCCCACCTATTCCGCAATGGCGAATGGCCGGGGCGGTTGGCTAGTTCTCGGTGTAAAAGAACATACTGGAAAATTTACCCCTGTTGGTATTGTTGATCCCGAAAAGATTAAAACCGATCTGTTTAATCAGTTAAACGATCGCGATCGGGTCAGTGCGAATGTGTTGAGATCAGAAAACGATGTGCAACAGGTCTCTTTGCAGGGCAAGAATGTTCTGGCTATCCATATCCCGCAGGCGACGCGTAAACAGAAGCCTGTTCACCTGAAAAAGTCCCCTTTAGGCAATACATATCAACGCCTGCACGAAGGCGATCGCCTTTGTGATGATATGACCGTCAAGCGGATGCTTGCAGAGCAGATCCACGACAGCCGCGATAATGAAGTGCTTTCCGAACACTATACCTTTCAGAACGATATCGATCTGGACAGCCTGAAAGTCTATCGAAATCTGCTATCGGCAAATAACCCGCAGCATCCTTATCTGGCCTGTGAGCCGTTTGAATTATTTAAAATGGTTGGTGGATGGCGTAAAGACAGGGAAACCGGAAAGGAGGGCATAACGCTGGCTGGTGTTCTCATGTTTGGTCAATGGGATGCGATTATTGCTGCTGCGCCTAACTACATGGTGGATTATCAGGAACGCCCCGAAGCTAAAACGGAATTGCGTTGAGTAGATCGGGTATGCCCGGACGGTACATGGTCAGGAAACCTGTTTGATTTTTATCGCAAAGTATACCAAAAACTGGTCGCCGATCTGAAAGTCCCGTTTACGCTTGAAGAAGGCCAGCGCAGAACGGATACGCCAGTACATATTGCGCTGCGTGAAGCGTTAGTAAACGCGCTGGTCCATGCTGATTTTACCGACCGGGTTTCTATTTTGATTGTTAAACGTCCCGATATGTTTGGTTTTCGCAATCCCGGCTTGATGCGTTTGCCGCAACAGGTTGCTACACCAGATGTTTTTGCTAATTGGTTTGGGGGAGAAAGCAGGTTCAGGAATGCCGAAGATTTTCAGCGGCTGGAAATCGGCTAACTGGCGCACTCCCAAACTTTGGGAAAAAACATTTCCTGCGCAGACGCTGTTAGAGCTTTCTACCGCTAGCCTGATCCCCCAGCATGTTCTGGATGACTTGCATCAACGATTTGGCGAGGCCTTTGATCTTCTTGATGATTTTGAACAGGTGATTGTTGCAACAGCGGTGATTGAAGGCTGGGTCAACCATGAACGAGCTTGCCAGTTAACAACCCGGCACTCCCGTGAAGTCACGCTGACGCTACCCCGACTTGAAAGCAAAGGTTTTCTGGTCGCTGGGGGAGCAGAAAAGCAAATATTACACTTTGCCCGGCGTATCGGTCATGACCCCCGATGAGGTTTTCTCATTAGGTACAGTAGCGAGCTCCGCACATAACGAAAGGGAGTCAACAGATAACGAACGGAGGTCCACACATAACGAGCAGAGGTCCACACATAACGTACCGAGGTCCACATATAACGAAGAACACTCCACATATAGCAACGCGGACGATCGACCCCCGTCGCGGGATGAATATGGACGTTTGCTTAATCGCTTTATCGATAAACCTTACATTGATGATATTGGCAATCTCACCGAGGCTTTCCGCAATTCGTTGTTTATTTTAGCTGCGGCTCCGCGTGAAAAGCTGCGTCAGGGGGATAAAGAACTGATGAAGAGTGTGATCCTGAATGTGTGCCAGGGGCAGTATATTTCCGTTGCTGCTCTGGGACAGATCCTTAGCCGTAACCCTAATGCGCTGCGTCAGCAGTATTTAAAACGGTTGGTGGAGCAAGGGGAGTTGAAGCTGGCATTTCCGCAATATAAGAATGACCCGAAGCAGGGGTATAGTGCCGTTTGAATCTATACGCTCAATTCTTATGGATAGAGTGTGATGAAATGAGGTTTACTTCAGACCTGACAAAGACCGAAGACCGCCTTGCGATAATGCATTCAACGCTAACTGCCCATGATTGGAATGGTGTGTATCGGCAAATAGCAGTCTGGCAGATAACGCCGCAGCGACGAGAAATCTACCAAAACCCCAAAAGCAAAAAACCGCCTTTTGGGCGGGTTCTTTAAATAGTGGTGCCGGACTCGGACTAACGCCGAAGGCGTTGAACAGCGCGCTTGTCGCGCTGGCCCCGGAGGGGTGAGCCGCTTGCGGCGAATAATCGAACGTAGTTCGATGAAGAGGCCGGCTCGCCAAAAGCAAAAACCCGCCTTTTGGGCGGGTTCTTTAAATAGTGGTGCCCGGACTCGGAATCGAACCAAGGACACGGGGATTTTCAATCCCCTGCTCTACCGACTGAGCTATCCGGGCAACGGGGCGCATTAAACCGCAATCACGTACGGTCGTCAACCTTATTTCTGGAAAAGCTGTTCAACTGCTTAAGATTGCGGCAATCTGTCGGTTTGCGCGTCGATTCTGCACAAACCTTCCAGACAGAAAGGTAAGCTCAGGCAATGCTGACAGCGAAAAAGGGGGCGCCACAGTGAACGACTGGCTTGAGCTGCGACAGCATGCGGATACAGGAATTGAAACCATCAAGGCGCACTTTGAAGGGCACGCCTTCGATCCACACTGGCACGACAGCTATCTGGTGGGGATCACCCTCAGCGGTACCCAGCAGTTTCACTGCCGCCGTGAGCGCCATCGTAGCCATCCCGGGGATGCATTTCTGCTTGAGCCGGGCGAGATCCACGACGGCGACGCGCCCGTGGCGGGCGGCTTTACCTATCTGACGTTCTATCTCGACGAACGCTGGCTCACTGACACCCTGCACGGCCTGTATGATTCCACGCCCGGCAGCTATTCCCTGCATTTCACGCAAACCCTGACTCGCGAGCCGCAGCTGGTACGCACCATCGGCGACACCTTCGCGACGCTGCACAATGACGAGATGAAGATCGTCCAGCAAAGCACGATGGATAATCTGCTGGCGCAGCTCACCTCCCATTGCCACTGGCGCAAAAAATTACCTTCACAGTTGCAGAGTGCGGCGGTGGCGCACCGGGCCCGGGACTATCTTTATGCCCATCTGGGCGACAACATCGGTCTCTCCGACCTGGCCCGGGAGACCGGCACCGATCGCTTCACGCTCACCCGCTGCTTCAAGCGCGAGTTCCACCTGGCACCCCATGCCTGGCTCATACAGCTGCGGCTGGCAAAAGCGCGGCAGTTTCTGGCGCGCGGGGATCAGCCGGTCGACGTGGCGGCGGCGCTGGGATTTGCCGATCAAAGCCATTTAGGTCGCTGGTTCCAGCGGGCTTACCGCATTACCCCTGCCCACTATCGTCGGTTGTGCACAAACCTTCCAGACGTTTCCAGAAAATAGCGGCAATGTCAGGGCTCTAATAAAAAGGAGCCACCTGTGAACCTGATGCCGTTTCTGTTATTTGCCTTTGTCGCCTCGATCACACCGGGGCCCACCAATATTCTTGTGCTGACCAACAGCCAGCACTACGGCGTAAAGGCTACCCTGCCCGCGCTGATCAGCGGCTGTGCGGCGGCCAGCGCCATTGTGCTGATTTCAGGGGCCGGGGCGGGGGAGTTGCTGCGGCAATATCCGCTGGTGCGTCAGGTGATGAGCTGGGTCGGCGTGCTGTGGTTAAGCTGGATGAGCTGGCAACTGTTTTGCGCCCCGGCGGCAAACTTGTCCCGTTCCGGGCATACCCGCTTTACCGCCCGCGCGGCGGCGTTACTGCAGGTGATCAACCCCAAAACCTGGATGATGGCGCTGGCGGTTGTCAGCCTGTTTGCCCCGGCGGGAGAGCATGCGTTGCGGGATATCGCGCTGATGGCGCTGTGGTTTTTGCTGATCTCCGTTGCCTGCCTGCTGTGCTGGGCATGGCTGGGACAGGCGGTAAACCGGCTGTTCCGGACTGCTGCGGGGATGGTGCGTTTTCAGCGCCTGATGGCGCTGTGTCTCTTCATTTCTGCCTGGGCGGGGATGCTGGCTTAAGTCAGCGCCCCGCCTTTGCGACACTGCGCAAAGTGCAAAATATCTTCCGCCAGCCGCTGGGCCGTATCCACATCGGCCTGGCTGCGGTTCACCAGCATCCGGCTGAGGCACCCCTCCATGATCAGATCCATCTGCTTAGCCACCATCGCCGGATCGTCCACTTCCAGCGTGGTCAGCAACTCATGGGTAAAATCATGCGAGGCGCGCTTTTGCTGGTCGGCAAGCTGGTGGATCGGGTGACCCGGATCCGGGAAAAAGGTACAGGCAGCAATAAACAGGCAGCCCGGGTAGCGGTGGTTACGCACGCATTCGGTGAGCGCAGAGTAGCGTGCCAGTAATTTTTGCTCTGCCGTGAGCTCGCTGTTGAGCATCAACTGCCTGCGCCAGGTATCCACCTGCTGGCTGAGATACCGCAGGGAATCGTACAGCAGCGCCTCTTTATCGGGCCAGAAGCGACGCAGTTCATCCAGAGGATAATTAATACGTTCGGCAACCATCTCCAGCGAGGTGCTGGCTATCCCTTGAATTTCAAGCAATTGCAGGGTTGCACTCAGAACATCTTCACGTTGCACGGTTTTTTCCTCCGTTTACTTTCGTACTTTCCCGCTTAAAAGTGTCGCTTACGGTTGGCGATCGCGCAAATGCGCACTGAACGAGGCGGCGTCCATAAAACCCGTTACCCGCCGGGCGGGCTGCTCTTCACCTTGTTCGTTAAAAAACAAGATGGTGGGCAGACCGAGGACGTTAAGCGCCTTCAGCAGGGCCTTATCCTGCTCGTTGTTTGCCGTGACGTTGGCCTGCAGCAGGACCGTATCTTTCAGGGCATTTTGCACCTGCGGGTCGCTGAAGGTGTATTTTTCAAACTCTTTGCAGGCAACGCACCAGTCGGCGTAGAGGTCGAGCATCACCGGTTTCCCCTCTGCCTGGGCCAGCGCGCGATGCAATGCGTCGATATTCTCGATCGGCGTGAAGTTCAGGTGCGCCTGGCTTTGCGCAGCGGGTGCGCCAAAGGCCCAGTCCTGTAGCGGACGCACGCTCACCAGCGCGGCGGCCAACAGCAGGATCTGTACAATGCGGATCCACGGCTTGCTGGCGTTCAGGCTGCTGATAAAGGCCCAACTGAAGAACGCGACGCCCAGCATGGCCCACAGGCGCAGGCCCCAGACATCGCCGATCACGCGCTCCAGCAGGAATACCGGCAGCGCCAGAATGACAAAACCAAAGGCGGTTTTTACCGTCTCCATCCACGGGCCGCTCTTCGGCAGCAGGCGGTTGCCAAATACCGTCACCAGGATCAGCGGCAGACCCATCCCGAAAGCATAGAGATACAGCGTGCCGCCGCCGAGCCACATATTTCCGCTCTGGGCGATATAGAGCAGGATCGCGCTGAGCGGGGCGGTGGTGCAGGGCGAACAGATTAGCCCGGCGATGGCCCCCATCACAAAGACGCCGCCCACAGAGCCGTCCTGCTGGCGATTACTCATCAGCGTTAAGCGGGTTTGCAGGGCGGAGGGTAGCTGCAGGCTGAACAGGCCAAACATCGACAGCGCGAGCAGGATGAAGACCACTGACAGCCCGAGCAGCACCCAGGGGTGCTGGAGTGCCGCCTGGAACTGTAGCCCGGCCGCTGCGACGACCAGACCGAGCGCGGTATAGGTCAGCGCCATCCCCTGTACATAGATAAACGCCAGCAGCAGCGCGCGGCCGGTGGAGAGCCGCTGTTTACCGCCGAGAACGATGCCCGAAATCAGCGGGTACATGGGCAGCACGCAGGGCGTAAAGGCGATACCGATGCCGATCAGTAAGGCCCAGAGGGCGGAGAAGGGCAGTTCGCCCCCGGCAGGTTGCGCAGCCGTTTCCTTCTTCTGAACTGGAGCAGGTACGGCGGCCGCTTTCACTTCGCTGAGCGGGATGACTTTGGTTTCGGGCGGGTAGCACAGACCGGCGTCGGCGCAGCCCTGGTAAGTGACCGTCAGGGTCGCGCCTTTATCAGCCTGGGCGACGGTGACTGGCACCGAAAGCTGACCGCGATAGATTTCACTTTTGCCGTAAAATTCATCTTCGTGCGCCACCCCGGCAGGCAGCTGGAGGGCACCAACCTGCGCCTGTGCGGGTGTGATGCTGATCTGCTTGCGATAGAGGTAATAACCCTCCTTCACCTGCCAGTTAAGATTCAGTTCATGTTGGTTTTGCTGAAAATCGAACGCAAAAGCCTGGTCGGCAGGCGTGAAATTCGAGCGGCCGGGTGCATCAAACAACCCGGCAAAAACTGACGTGCTGCACAGCAGCAGGATCAGCGTAAGGAAGCGTTGAGCCATGAGAGATAGTCGTTGTCGCCGTGGATCACTGGCAGCACCAGCAGTTCCGGGGTCTTGTAAGGATGATGCGATTTGAGGCAGTCGAGGAGCGCTTGCTGATGGGCCACGCTGGATTTGAGCAGCATCTGCACTTCATACTCTTGCTCCAGTTTGCCTTCCCAGTAGTAGAGGGAAGTGGCACCGGGGAGGAGGGTGACGCAGGCAGCAAGCTTATCTGCCAGCACTTTGGCAGCAAGATCCTGGGCGGTAGCTTCATCGGGAGCGGTACACAGAACAACAACAGTGTCGGGCGTATTCACAGGACGACCTCGGTATCGCGAAAAAAATCACTATATCACGACCGGTCAGTGGTCATTAATGAATCGGGCCGCTAAGCGGCCCGACTTTAACTCTTTTTACAACTCAAAGGGGTTTACAGCAAAATCCCGCCAATGATGAAGCCGAGGATCACACACAGGGTTATGGCAATCACGCCCGGGATCAGGAAGGCGTGGTTAAACACGTACTTACCGATACGGGTAGAGCCGGTGTCATCCATCTCCACCGCGGCCAGCAGGGTCGGGTAGGTTGGCAGCACAAATAGCGCGGAAACGGCAGCAAAAGAGGCGATGGCGGTCAGCGGAGAGACGCCCAGCATCAGTGCTGCAGGCATCAGCGCCTTGGTGGTTGCCGCCTGGGAGTAGAGCAGGGTCGCAGCAAAGAACAGCACCACCGCCAGCAGCCACGGATAGTTATGCAGCAGATCGCCCGCCACGGTCTGGATATCGGTGATGTGGGCTTTGACGAAGGTGTCGCCCAGCCAGGCCACACCCAGTACGCACACGCAGGCGCTCATACCGGATTTAAAGGTGCTGGCGTTGAGCACTTCACTGGTATCGATTTTACAGGTGATGCTAATCAGCGTGGCGATGGTCAGCATAAACACCACGATCGCTTCGTTACGCGGCAATACCGGGTTCTGAATCAGCCCCACGGTATCGCTGATGGCGGTAGCGTAGAACATCACCGCGATAATCCCGATCAGGAACAGCAGTACGGAGCGTTTAGCGTGCGGCTTCAGGACAAAGGCCTGGCTGCCACGCAGCTTCACTTCACCTTTCGCCAGACGTTCCTGATAGACCGGATCGTCTTTCAGCTCGGCACCGAGGAAGTTACAGAATACCGCGGTGATCATTACCGCAATCAGGGTGACCGGAATGCAGATCGACAGCAGCGTCAGGTAGCTCACGCCCATCGGCTCGAGGATCCCGGCAAAGAATACCACCGCCGCAGAGATAGGTGACGCGGTGATGGCAATCTGCGAGGCGACAACGGCGATGGAGAGTGGACGCGACGGACGGATACCCTGTTCTTTCGCCACTTCGGTGATCACCGGCAGGGTGGAGAACGCGGTATGGCCGGTCCCGGCCAGAATGGTCATAAACCAGGTGACCAGCGGAGCAAGGAAGGTGATGTATTTCGGATGGCGGCGCAGCATACGCTCCGCCAGGCTTACCAGGTAGTCCATACCGCCTGCCACCTGCATGGCAGCGATAGCGGCGATAACCGCCATGATGATCTCAATAACGTCGAACGGAATAGCGCCGGGTTTAATTTGAAAAAAGAGAGTAAGTACAAGCACGCCAAGGCCGCCAGCGAAACCGATACCGATCCCCCCGAGTCTTGCGCCTAAGTATATCGCCAACAGGACGACAACGAGTTCTGCTCCAAACATGAGTGCCTACCTTGCTTATTAACAAGTTGATATTGAATTGTTGTGGTTTGGTAACGCCTAAAAACAAAAAAGGCACGTCAAATGACGTGCCTTCATGAAATTTAACCTGAACTGTTATTGTTCACTTTCATCCGTGTATCTTTTTGCTTTATAGGCCGGGTGCATTAAGTTTTGCGCCGAGAAGATATCATCCAGCTCGGCTTCTGTCAGCAAGCCACGCTCAAGTACGACCTCCCGCACGCTCTTACCGGTTTCGGCGCAGATCTTACCGACGATGTCGCCATTGTGGTGACCGATAAACGGGTTGAGGTAGGTGACGATCCCGATGGAGTTATAGACGTAGCTTTCACATACCGCTTTGTTGGCGGTGATGCCGTTGATGCATTTTTCCAGCAGGTTGTAGCAGGCGTTGGTCAGAATATGAATCGACTCAAACATCGCCTGGCCAATGACTGGCTCCATCACGTTCAGCTGCAGCTGACCCGCTTCCGAGGCCATGGTGACGGTAATGTCGTTACCAATGACTTTGAAGCACACCTGGTTAACCACTTCTGGTACGACCGGGTTCACTTTGGCTGGCATGATGGACGAGCCCGCCTGCAGTTCCGGCAGGTTGATTTCGTTCAGACCCGCACGTGGACCGGATGAGAGCAGGCGCAGGTCGTTACAGATTTTAGACAGCTTCACCGCCAGACGTTTCAGCGCGCTGTGCACCATTACGTAAGCGCCGCAGTCGGAGGTGGCTTCAATCAGATCTTCTGCCGGTACCACCGCCAGGTTGGAGACTTCGGCCAGCTTCTGCACCGCAAGCTGCTGATAGCCATCCGGGGTATTCAGGCGCGTACCGATCGCCGTTGCCCCGAGGTTCACTTCCAGCAGCAGTTCAGAGGTGCGCAGCAGGTTGCGGGTCTCTTCATTCAGCAGCACGTTAAACGCGTGGAACTCCTGACCGAGGGTCATCGGCACCGCGTCCTGCAGCTGGGTGCGGCCCATTTTCAGGATGTCCTGGAATTCGACAGCTTTGTTCTGGAAACCTTCACCGAGCTGGTTAATGGCATCCACCAGCTTCACCACGGAGGCGTAGACGGCGATACGGAAACCGGTCGGGTAGGCGTCGTTGGTGGACTGGCATTTATTGACGTGATCGTTCGGGTTCAGGTACTGGTACTCACCCTTCTGGTGGCCCATCAGCTCGAGGCCGATGTTAGCCAGTACCTCGTTAGTATTCATGTTCACCGATGTACCCGCGCCGCCCTGATAGACGTCGACCGGGAATTGATCCATGCACTTGCCGTTGTTCAGCACTTCATCGCAGGCGGCGATGATGGTATTGGCGATGCTTTTCGGAATGGTTTGCAGCTCTTTGTTTGCCATGGCTGCGGCTTTCTTCACCATCACCATGCCACGCACAAACTCAGGGATGTCGCTGATTTTGCTGTTGCTGATGTAGAAGTTTTCAATCGCTCTCAGAGTGTGAACACCATAGTAGGCATCCGCTGGAACTTCCCTGGTACCCAACAAGTCTTCTTCGATACGAATGTTGTTTAACATGTGAACCTTCTTTTCAAGCTGCCGATTGATTGTACTAAACACACAGTACATCTGTGGTTATGTCTATTTTCTGACCGACGATTATCCCCTGAATCGGCCAGATACCCGGAATGATATGCTGATGATAGCGAAATGCCGTAACCTGGATCACTTATTATGGACCGCGTTGCGTGATATTTATCAATCTGTGAAATGAATCACCGCTTTAATATTTCCAGAAAAAATATCCGTGCAAACCGATTGAATTTTGACTAAACGCCTCCATTTCTGACAGACGCGAATCGCAAATTGATACCGACAGGGGCCACAACGGCGTCTGCCACACAGGAGAAGCCAGTGCGCTGGATACCGTTACTTGCAATCTTTCTCTATGTTTATATAGAGATTTCTATTTTTATTCAGGTCGCCCATGTGTTTGGCGTTCTGTTGACCCTGATCCTGGTAATTTTCACTTCAGTCATTGGTATGTCGCTGGTGCGTAATCAGGGTTTCAAAAACTTCCTGTTAATGCAGCAGAAGATGGCCGCAGGGGAGAGCCCGGCGGCGGAGATGGTCAAAAGCGTATCGCTGATCATTGGCGGTATCCTGCTGATTATTCCCGGCTTTTTCACCGACTTCCTCGGCCTGTTGCTGCTTGTTCCGCCAGTGCAAAAGCTCCTGACGCTGAAACTGATGCCGCATCTGCGTTTCAACCGGATGCCGGGCGGTGGATTCAGCGCCGGTACGGGCGGTGGCGAGACGTTTGACGGAGAGTACCAGCGCAAAGATGACCAGCGCGACCGTCTGGATCATAAAGACGACCGCTAAGAGTAATTGCCCGGCGGCGCTGCGCTTGCCGGGCCTACGATTGTAGGCCGGATAAGCGTAGCGCCATCCGGCGTTACACCGCACTCCGCTTCGGCAAGAACAGCCCTAATCCCACCAGCATCACAATGGCGTACAGACTCTTCCATCCCACCATCACCAGCAGCAGTAAGCAGAGCACCCCACCGATAACGGCCAGCGCTTTATAGCGGCCTTTCAGCAGGCGACAGCCCGCCAGCATGCACAGCAGATAGATCATGATGAATATGCCGTTGGCATAGACGATCAGCGCGTCGAGGTTGATATCCAGCCAGTAGATCGCCAGCGTGCTCAGCACGCAGCAGCCCAGCACGGTATTCAGTGCATTGAGCGGCAGCTGTCGTTTAGACAGACGTGCGAGGCGGCTTTCCGGCCTATACAGCGCCTGGGACCACACCAGTCGGGCAAAGCTCTGGATGTAGATATTCAGGCTGGCGAAGCAGGCGAGGTAGCCAATCACGCAGGCGACCCACAGGGCCTTGACGCCAAACAGCTGCACCACGATGGCCGGCAGCGAGGCTGCCGCCGCCATATCGGCACCATAGGCGCTAAAGTGTAGGACCAGTACCGTACAGGCCCAGTAGACCGTGCCCGCCAGCAGGAGACCAATCATCAACGCCCGGGGGAAATCGCGTTCCGGCTGTTTAAACTCTGAGGCCAGATGGGCAAAAGCTTCGAGTCCAACAAAACACCAGAACATCACTGAAAGCGCGGCGAAAAGCTGCGAATGGTCGACATCGGTGACGGCAGGGAAGGGGATCTCCGCGACCTGAATATCTCCCGCCCACCAGACGGCGGCTATCAGCGCCACAATCAGCACGGCCACCAGGGTTTGCAGGTTGGCACTGGAACTGGCCCCGCGTGAGCCGACCCACCAGACAATCGCCAGCGTACCCAGTTCGGCCAGCAACAGCTGCGCATCATGCCAGCCAAACAGCGCCTGGCCAAAACCGGTCGCAATATGCAGGGCGGCAGGCAGACCCACGGGGATCACGGAGAGGAATAACCAGCCGGTGACGCGCTCCAGTCGCGGGCCAAACGCCATGCCGACAAAATGCGCCACGCCACCGGCGCTCGGGAAGTGTCGCCCGAGAATGGCAAACACAATCGCCACCGGGAACACCAGCACGATGAGCACCGGCCATGCCCAGAGACTGTCATCTCCTGCGACCAGGGCAGCCAGCGCCGGCACGGCAAATACTCCCGTGCCTAATAAAGAGGTTGAAAGTAAGCCAACACCCTGCGCGAGTCCCAGCTCCTGTTTGAGTCCACTCATTCCGTTGTCCTGCCACCAGCAAAAGAGAGGCGATGGTAACACTTTCACAAATTTTTTTTCGACTACCCCTTGAAGGGGTAAAACCCCATCCCCATCTCTCAGGGCACTAGCCGGAAAACCGCTTACGGCCCGGCGTCACCCATAACTGATAATGACTTTCTCAAAGGAGAGCTATCAATGAGTATTCGTCCGTTACATGATCGTGTGATCGTCAAACGTAAAGAAGTTGAAACCAAATCTGCGGGCGGCATCGTTCTGACCGGTTCTGCAGCAGCAAAATCAACTCGTGGCGAAATCATCGCTGTCGGTAAGGGTCGCATTCTGGAAAACGGAAATGTGCAGCCTCTGGACGTTAAAGTTGGTGACATCGTTATTTTCAACGATGGCTACGGTGTTAAGTCTGAGAAGATCGACAATGAAGAAGTGTTGATCATGTCCGAAAGCGACATTCTGGCAATTGTTGAAGCGTAATCCGCGAACGACACTGAACATACGAATTTAAGGGAAAGATTAAAATGGCAGCTAAAGACGTAAAATTCGGTAACGACGCTCGTGTGAAAATGCTGCGCGGCGTAAACGTACTGGCAGACGCAGTTAAAGTGACCCTGGGCCCGAAAGGCCGTAACGTGGTTCTGGACAAATCCTTCGGCGCGCCGACCATCACCAAAGATGGTGTGTCCGTAGCGCGTGAAATCGAACTGGAAGACAAGTTCGAAAACATGGGTGCCCAGATGGTGAAAGAAGTTGCCTCTAAAGCGAACGACGCTGCAGGCGACGGCACCACCACTGCAACCGTACTGGCGCAGGCTATCATCACCGAAGGTCTGAAAGCCGTTGCTGCGGGTATGAACCCAATGGATCTGAAACGTGGTATCGACAAAGCTGTCGTTGCTGCTGTTGAAGAGCTGAAAGCGCTGTCCGTACCTTGCTCTGACTCTAAAGCTATTGCTCAGGTTGGTACCATCTCCGCTAACTCCGACGAAACCGTAGGTAAACTGATCGCTGAAGCGATGGATAAAGTCGGTAAAGAAGGCGTGATCACCGTTGAAGACGGTACCGGTCTGGAAGACGAACTGGACGTGGTTGAAGGTATGCAGTTCGACCGCGGCTACCTGTCCCCTTACTTCATCAACAAGCCGGAAACTGGCGCAGTAGAACTGGAAAGCCCGTTCATCCTGCTGGCTGATAAGAAGATCTCCAACATCCGCGAAATGCTGCCAGTACTGGAAGCCGTTGCGAAAGCAGGCAAACCGCTGGTTATCATTGCTGAAGACGTTGAAGGCGAAGCGCTGGCGACGCTGGTGGTTAACACCATGCGTGGCATCGTGAAAGTGGCTGCGGTTAAAGCACCTGGCTTCGGCGATCGTCGTAAAGCGATGCTGCAGGATATCGCAACCCTGACCGGCGGTACCGTGATCTCTGAAGAGATCGGTATGGAGCTGGAAAAAGCGACTCTGGAAGATCTGGGTCAGGCGAAACGCGTTGTGATCAACAAAGACACCACCACCATCATCGATGGCGTGGGTGAAGAAGATGCCATCCAGGGCCGTGTGACTCAGATCCGTAAGCAGATCGAAGAAGCGACCTCTGACTACGACCGTGAAAAACTGCAGGAGCGCGTAGCGAAACTGGCAGGCGGCGTGGCAGTTATCAAAGTCGGTGCAGCTACCGAAGTTGAGATGAAAGAGAAGAAAGCACGCGTTGATGACGCCCTGCACGCGACCCGTGCTGCGGTAGAAGAAGGCGTGGTTGCTGGTGGTGGTGTTGCCCTGGTTCGCGTTGCAGCGAAACTGGCTGGCCTGACCGCTCAGAACGAAGACCAGAACGTGGGTATCAAAGTTGCGCTGCGCGCAATGGAAGCACCACTGCGTCAGATCGTTTCCAACGCCGGTGAAGAGCCGTCTGTTGTAGCGAACATGGTTAAAGCAGGCGAAGGTAACTACGGTTACAACGCGGCGACTGAAGAATACGGCAACATGATCGACTTCGGTATCCTGGACCCAACTAAAGTGACCCGTTCTGCGCTGCAGTACGCGGCTTCTGTTGCTGGCCTGATGATCACTACCGAGTGCATGGTTACCGACCTGCCAAAAGGTGACGCACCTGACTTAGGTGCTGCCGGTGGTATGGGCGGCATGGGTGGTATGGGCGGCATGATGTAATCATGTTGTTCTGCTCCTCGCAGAAATAAAAAAACCCCCGGTCAGAAATGATCGGGGGTTTTTCTTTTGGTCATCTTTTTAGTATAAGGTTTAGACGCGGGCAGCACCTGCCCAGCTTATTGAAATCGAGGAATAACATGCGCGTTAACGTTTGTGCAGGGATTGTGGGAGCAGCGCTGCTGCTGGCGGGTTGCAGCTCCGGCAATGAGCTGTCTGCAGGTGGGCAGAGCGTTCGCTTTGTAGAAGATAAGCCGGGAAGCGAATGCCGTCTGGTTGGCACCGCAACGGGCAAGCAGAGCAACTGGCTCTCCGGGCAGCATGGCGAAGAGGGCGGCTCAATGCGTGGCGCAGCCAATGGTCTGCGTAACCAGGCGGCTGAAATGGGCGGGAACGTGATCTATGGCGTGAGCAGCCCGACGCAAGGTCTGCTATCAAGCTTTGTACCGACCGCCAGTGAGATGCAGGGCCAGGTTTATAAGTGTCCGAACTGATTCTTTCCCGGGTTATCCCTCTCTGAGGAGAGGGTAGCCCAGGTAAACGGCGGGAAGAGGATTACCGTTTTTCTCCATTCTGTAATTTCGCCGTCATCTCAAGATAATAGTCACGCAATGGTCTGAGGCACTGTTCCGTTGATAGCGGCTGGTCAGAGGTTGCTTGAATATCCCTGCAAAAAATCTGCTTCAGCTGATGCTGTTCCTGCAACGCTTTGTAGTGCGGCAGTAAATTTACCATTCTTCCCGCGATGCTCTGGATCTCAGGAGACTCTGCCTTCAGGTAGGTTTTTACAACTGCCCCGCGCAATATTTTATCTCCCTCGGCAGTTTGATAGTTAAACAGGATCCCCACATAGTTTGGGAATAAAGCCTGCCGCCATGCTTCATGAGGATATTGCTGATAATCCAGCTCATTGATATTGCTAAAACCGGTATCGTAAAGCGGAATATAGTCCAGGGCTCCGCAGAGATGTATAAATGCTTCTTTGTCCCCGGCGTTTTGCAACGCCTGGGTAATGGCATGAATGACAAATTCGGCCTGATTGTTGCTGAAGTTGATGATATCGACATGGCCACTTTGCAAGGCAGCAATAAGGGTAAAATGTTCGCTCTCCTGTTTCAGCGCGACAGACATCACTCTTCTGGCGGGATCGGGATTTTGTAACTCTTGTTGCTGAATGGCGGGCAGATTACTGAGCAGCGCCTGGTTATCCGCAATCAGCTGTGCTTTATAGGCTTCGCCCTGTAGCTTCATGTTCTCAACGACAGCGCGAAATTTATTATTCATGATTAATAATACATCGCGAATAACCACATTCTGCATGTAGTACAGAGCATCGTCGCCTTGAGGCGTGCGGATTTTTACCGCAATGGCCATAAAGCGGTTTTCATGGGTAATCGCCGCCGTGTTAATACCTTTAATAATCTCATTCATGTGGTTTTCCTTTTCCATTAGCGGTTAATCGGTTGTGAATGACAGTGTGATAAATCGATGATTCTGTCTGCTGAGGCAATTGTCGATGGACGGTGCGCAACGATAATACGGGTGATACTCAGCGAGGAGATCGCCTGGTTAATCCCGGCTTCATTGGCCAGATCTAAATGGCTGGTCGCTTCATCCATAAACAGAATGTTGGGTTTGCGATACAGTGCGCGAGCGATCAGCAAACGCTGCTTTTGCCCGCCCGAAATACCCAGACCTAACTCACCAACCAGCGTCTCGTATCCCATCGGCATTTTCATGATTTCATCATGAATATTGCTCAGTTTTGCGCACTGATAAATGAATTCAATGTCCGGCGCATCTTCAAAACTGCAAATATTGTCAGAAATGGAACCAGAGAAAAGACGGTCCTCCTGAAGAACGCAGGCGGTACTGAGTCGATAGTTATTCAGGCCGATTTTAGTGATATCCAGACCATCAACCAGCACGTCGCCTTCGGTAGGTGTAAGGAGCCCGCACATCACCTTCATCAAGGTTGTTTTACCCACACCGGAAGGGCCAACCAGGGCGACGGACTCACCGGGCTGGATGGTGATGTTCAGGCCAGAGAATATGGGCCGGGTAAAGGGGTCATACTGATAGCTCAGGTTACGAACCTGCAGGGAGAGTCCTTTATTTTGTTCAAAAACACGGCGGGTAGGCATCTCTTTTTCAGGCTCAGAAAAGACGATTTCTGAAAGCCTTTCGTTATGAAGTGACAGCATGCGTAACTGCATCGCCAAATCCACCAGGCTGGATGCACGCTGGGAGAACTGTCCGCGGAAGGCGTTGAAGGCCATGAACATACCGAGCGTCATTTGATTATCGATAACCATAACGGCGCCCAGCCACAGGATGACAACCTGATCGAGAGAGGCAATTAAGGTATTGATCCCGCCAAAAAGCATATCAAAGCGGGTCTGCTTAATGCCGGCGTTACAGGCTTCAATATTAATATTGAGCCAGTGTTGGGAACGCCGCTCCTTCAGATCAAGCGCCTTGATGGTCGAGACACCGTATAACGACTCCATAAAGTGCGAGCCGGAGCGTGCGCCTTTTACGACCTGTTCTTCAGCCACGCGACGATAGAAGCGATATGTCGCCAGGCGCATGATGGCGTAGATCAGCGTAAAGCCGATGACCACAAAGGCGAGCCAGCCGCCATAAAGCGACAGCATGATAACCAGACCCACCGTCATAATCATATCGATGAGACCGGTAATAATACTGTTAGTAAAAGTGCCGCGAATGGTATCCAGCGAGGAGAAACGAGACTGAATATCACCTAAATGCCGATTTTCGAAAAAGGACAACGGTAAGCTCATCAGATGATCGAACAGGGTTGTTTTCCACTGAATGCTGGTTAAGGTGTTCAGCGTCAGTGAAGTCCAGGATCGCAGCATACTGATAAAGGTACGAAACAAGGTGAACATGACCAGACCGATGCAAATAACCGCCAGTAAGCTTTGGTCATGGGCAATAATAACGTGGTCAGTGACCAGCTGTGTGCCGATTGGCAGCAATAAATTAATTGCTTCGACAACAATGGAATAGGCAAAGATTTTAATCAGCGCATTCTTCAGGCCGCTGATATTTTTCATTAAATCGATCAGACGTAAACGACTTTTGGCCTTTTCCTGTTGGAAATGCTGATCGGGCCAAAGCTCGAGGGCGACGCCGGTAAAGTGATTAGACATCTCTTTGATGCCAACGACACGTTTACCCAGCCCAGGATCATGAATAACAAAGCTGGAACTGCAGATCTTTACCAGCACAACATAGTGATTCATGTCCCAGTGCAGAATACAGGGCAATTTCAACTGCTTCACTTCATCCAGATCGAGCGTCAGGGCACGGCTTTTTAAGCCTGCCTGTTCAGCTGTACGGGTGAGTGAAAGCAGGGTGGCACCTTGCGTTGCGCTGCCAAAACGGTTACGGAAATTGAAGAGATCTATCTCCATCCCGTGGAAGCCACACACCATCGCCAGGGCGGCAATGCCGCATTCTGACCCTTCTGACTGTAGGATCACCGGAACCTTTCGACGTAATGAAAAGTTCACTTTTGCTGTTATTTTCTTGAACAGTTCTTTACTCATCGATCGGCCCACTTATACTTTGCGAAATTTTATAGAACGGGGTAAACATCCACATATACAGCGGACGCTCCTCCAGAAAGACGGTGGCCTGGGCTTTGAGTCCGCTGGAGAGTGTTAATGTTTTCTCGTTATAACGAAACGATTTGTCCTTAATGGAGACAATGGTTTTGTACAGCGCAATATCCTGCTGATTAGCAGGAACATTGATGTTGGTATATTCCTGTAACTCCTGGCGTGATGCCGGAACCGTTGAAATAGACATCACGGTGCCCGGGAACTGACCAAACTTGTCGGAGGGGAAGGCATCGTAGCGGATATTAATGGTATCCCCCGCTTTGACATAAGGAATGCTATTGTTGGGCAGCCAGAGAACAAGAAAATATTCTACATTCCCGGTCGGTTTTATTTGTGCGAGGCTGCTGCCGCGGTCAACCATTTGACCCGCTGTGACGGCCAGTGATTCCACTATCCCTGCCGCGGTTGCCTTAATAATGGCATTGCCGTTTGCATTATTTTCAACCAGCTGGTTTTTATAATCATTTATTTGGTTTTTTTGCGTTGAAACCTGGTTGTCAAAATCTGCAGCTTTTGTAATCAGATCGCTTTTTAGCTGAGTGACTTGTGTTTCCAGCTGCATTTTCTGGCTGGTTAAAGACTGATATGCGCTTTGCTGTTGGAAATACAAAGAGTGTTGATAGTTATATTGGTCCTTAGTGATTAATCCCTGCTTCAGATAATTATCATAGCTGGAGAGGTTATCACGCATTTTTTTCAGACCCGTTTGCGTTTTAACTATCATTCGCTTCGTTTCATTTAAAGATTCTTCAACACTGCTTAACTGGTCCTTTACTGCATCCAGGGTCTCTTTTTTGTTATGGCCGATCTTGGCAATAATCTCATTGGAGTTGCTGATTTTTTCGTTAATGACATCTCCCATTTCGATACTCACATTTCCCGTCACGGTATGGCGAGAGACGTCCAGTTCGTACAAAGGATCGCCTTTTTTTACCTCATCACCAACCTTAACGAGCTGATTGACGATAAACCCCTGCTGTGGAGCAAAAACGTTAATAGAGTGGGGAAGGGTGATAACTTCGCCAAATACATTTATACGTTGTGTGTATCGACAGAAAATAAGAGCGGATATCATAATGGCTAAAAAAGAAAATGCCAGCGCACTGACAAGCCAGGAGGGTATACCTGCCAGTAAAAGCGCTTTTCCCTTCCAGTGATATTTCTTATATTCAATCGCTTCCTTGCGATAGATATTTCTTTTCATAGAATTGACTTTGCGTTTTTAAGCAATGAATAAAAAGGCCCATTTCAGGGCCTTGTTCAAAAAATAGAGAAGCGATTACCAGAAGGACAGAGAGCCGTTGAAGGCAGAATACAGCACATCGCTGAACACCTGGGTAACATAGTCAAACCCGCCAAAGAAACCCGCAGTGGCGCCGCCGATAAAACCGCCGACACCGCCGATAATAGCGCCGCCCAAAGAACCAATCATACCCAGACCCAGCGCACCGCCAGCGTTATCACCAATGCCAGCGCCCACGGCCATGCCGCCCAGGGTGCCACCAACGCAGCCGACAATAAGCCCGGAGGTTGCCTGGAAAGCATTATTTAGCACAGAGCCAACGGCGCTTTGCAGAGAGCTGAAATCCCAACTGTAGCCGGTGCCCCATGCTGGTGGAGTAAAATCGCCACCTGAGACATAATCCATTTCCATTAAGGTTAATTCTTTCATTTTCATTTCCTTGATAAATATAAAGCTTCCATTTTAGTCGAGCTGGAAGATGACTCAATTGCGGCTTCGAAATAAACAGGGGTACGGTTTATCTGAGGCGAAAATAAGGGTTTGGATTTTCTTGGTATTGATTCGTATTTATGTCATGACGTCAATCATGTTAGGTGATGCGCAATTTAATGGATCAGGGAAAATATTGCAATCTTCATTGCTGTATATGTGTTTTAGAAGAATTAAGGTGAGTATGCCCTGGGGTAATATTGACAATCAGCGATTTATTATAAGAATGCTATTGATTAGCGATGTCAAACACCTTTAAACAGGATTAAAAGAAGACCCTTCTCAGGGTCTTCTTTTAGATTAGCGAAAAAAAATCTTACCAGAAGGAGAGGGAGCCGTTGAAGGCTGAGTACATCACATCACCAGCAACCTGGGCGACATAGTCAAACCCACCGAAGAAACCCGCAGTGGCGCCGCCAACAAAGCCAGCGACACCGCCTATAATAGCGCCGCCAAGGGAACCAATCATACCCAGTCCCAGTATACCGCCGCCGTTATCGCCAATGCCAGCGCCCACGGCCATGCCGCCCAGGGTGCCACCAACGCAGCCGACAATAAGCCCGGCGCTTGCCTGGAAAGCATTATTTAACAAAGAGCTCACGGCACTGTCCAGGGAGCTGAAATCCCAGCTGTAACCGGTGCCCCATGCCGGTGGAGTAAAATCGCCACCTGAGACGTAATCCATTTCCATTAAGGTTAATTCTTTCATTTTCATTTCCTTGATAAATATAAAACTTCCATTTTATTAGAGCTGGAAGGTAACTCTTATATCTTCGTGAAAAGCGAATTATTTAGCGACACAGATTCATAATTTTGGATATCTTAATCCTGAGTGATGGTGATCGTCATTGCGGTATTGGCGGTGCCAGGGTTGATATCTTTGACAGCTGAGGTCGCTTTATACCGCGCCGTCATGGGTATCGAGATTTCCTTGTTACTCACATCATTATTTGTATAGCTATAGTCACTGGAGAAAACGAGTAAACTATTGTTCTTATCGCGAACCTCCACTCCCACATTTTTCGCGGCACCGTCAACAGAAGAATCGATGTCCATAAACCCGTTCGTGCTACCTGACGTCATCCTGTCGTAGGTAACTTTAATGGGCGTATTATTAGGGATGCCATCCGGGCAGTTAATGTCTATTTTGAAATTAACCACGGGGCCATAACCCGAGCTGTCGAAATCACTCTTGCTCACTTTTCCCATTTGCACAGTCTGATTACGTTTTGCATTATCTATTGTACAACTCTTAACCGTCCAGCCTCCGGTTGACCCACCATTAAGGTAGATTTCATAGAATGTTTTGGCCCGAACCGGCGTTTTAAGACTATTAACTTTTGCGGTCACCAGGGTACCGCTCTTCAATTTTCCTTTACTGTTAGCATTAATTTCGCCAGTTTTGATCAGTTCAATCCTGATAACGCCCGTTGTGGTCCTGCCGTCCCAGGAGCCAACCGCAGGCGTCTTGACATAGGGTGCCCAGTTTTGATTATAGACGATGTCTCTTACGCGTATGCCGATACCGCTTAAGCCCGTTTCGTAAACTCCACTGATTGCCGATTCGGTGCTAAAGTCGCTCCCCATCTCGCTGGCATAATAGGGCGTCTGATTACCACAGTTAAAAGCGGCAGGATAAGTTCGCGTGTTGACTAACTGCGAGTGCAATACACTGCCTGTCGGAACGTCAGGGTCTATCTTTAATGAATTAATCACAATCCACACTTTTTTATATTCAACAGAGCATTCGGCGGCTATTGATTTACAGCTCACTACCGCTAAGGCAAGCAGGAGCAAAGTGTTAATTATTGATGTGCGAAAACGTGGTTTCATGCTGAATATCCTTATATCGCCAGAGTGTTAGCGGCACTCTGCCTGTGACTGTACTATCCCAACCTGCTGCTGCGCGTTGGCTAAAGAGAATGTCGCTGTGCAAGACTGGTTCTCTTTCTTACCCCACTGAACATTCAGTGTTCCGGTTGTCGCTAATCCGGTGAGGTAAACCATTCCATTATCGTTAACAATACTGCTGTTATTTGGCTGGCTTTCATCCGTGACAGTGGCACCAAAAGGAATTACTTTGCCTGTTGGATTTATTAGCCGGATAATTGCACGTTGACCAACGTTACCGCTGAAATTGGCCTGAACAATCGCTCCCCGGGTAGGTACAACCTTTTGCGTGGTAATATCCATATCAATATTATCGGCAAAGGTTTCGCTATCCAGCATGACTTCGTTATAACGATAAGGCGTACTGAACGGAATGATCGCGTAGCCACGATAGTCTGTTTTAACGCCGGTTTGATTCAATATATTGGTATTAGCAACGCCAGGTGCTTTGACCAGGGTGGCTGTTTCGCCGATTTGCTGACCCATTGTTACCCCATCGCGATGGATCAGAACACTACCGGCCGCGCCGTAGTTAATGCGCTGCGCGTTATGGTCATAATCGTAACTGGTGAATACTTGACCATAGGTGCCATCATAGTTAACCCCGGTGCTACCGCTACCATATTGGCGGTTGTCGTAGGATTGCTGCACGTTCCAGCTCAGGTTATTTTGCTCTAACGCTGTGCCGTTTAAGCCCAGGGTATTTGTTGTCGAACCTGGATTCCCGGTATTCATTGAATAGGTGGCCCAGGTATTTGTTAACGCTCCACCAAAAGGTACGCTGAGCGAAAGCGAGAACAGTTTTTCACTATCATAATCGCGGCTCGAGTTACTGCTTATTCGCGATGAGCGGTTATAAGAGTAGTTTAACGAGTAGTTAATCCATTTCCATGTATTGTTGTAGCCGACGCTTAGGGATGTATTACGGCGTTTTTCATTCCAGTAATCTTCGATTATTCCGCTTAAAGTCATTGATCCATTACCGCTTCCGAGGTTCTGGCTAATCGTGGCTTCTGTGCGATTTCGTACCCGGTTGTAGTTATATTCCCCGGAGCCATCACGATAGCTCTCAAGGACATCACCTAACGTATTGAAGCCGGATGTGGAGTAACGGTAACCCGCAATAGAGAAGTTGGTGCCAATATCGGTTAAATTTTTGCTGTACCGAATTCGCCAGGATTGCCCGGTGGTTTTTACCTTATCTTTAAGGGTCGACCAGGCTTGTGTGACATCGATGGATAATGCGCCCAGTTTCCCCATATTTTGACCAAACCCTATCGCCAGGGACTGGAACCTGGATGCTGCCTGGAACCCACCAAAGAGGGTTGCGCCTAGCGGTAAACCGTAGCTTGCCGTTGCCTGGGTAAAGGGTGTTTCATCAACATAGTTGTTATATGAACGATAGCGTCCGGTGGTCACGCCATATTTCAGACTGCCTTCTCTACGCAGAACGGGCAGAGAAGCATAAGGCACAATAAATTCCTGCTTACTGCCATCCGACTCCTCAACAGTAACCTGTAAATCACCGCTACCACCCGTTGAGTACATATCGGTGATTTCAAAGGGGCCGGGGCGGACGTAAGATTGATAAATCATGTAGCCATTCTGCTTGATGATAATCTTCGCATTGGTTTTGGCTATGCCCCTGACGACAGGGGCGTATCCCTGCATACTGTCCGGATCCATTTGATCTTCGGAGGCGAGCTGAGCACCGGTATAGGGAACACTGTCGAAAACATCCCCCGGTGACGTACTTTCACCCAGCGTCAATACGCTTTTTATCGCCTGTATGTTGCGCTCTGCATAGGTGTAGACCGTGTCCCACTTGCCCGCGCTGGAAGTCTGATCGGCTCTGTTCCAGGAGGTATAGTTTCGTACACGCCATGCACCGATATTGAAACCCGGTCTCAGGTTGAGGTTGTAGTTTTCCGTATCATTGCCCTGAGATTGACGCGCGTAACTGTTCGAGGCATTAAACTGATAGTTCATCAGCAGGGCGGTGATGCCGTCATCGTATTTTTCAGGTGGAACATATCCACGAACAACCGGACTCAGTGCTGCCTGAGGGAAGTTATACCTCAGGGTTTGCGTCGGAAAAATAAACTCGTATGACGCATCAGGAATAGCGGTTATCTCCGCGCATCCTTTTGTGCCCTGCGACAGGCCAGGGAAATTATCCGTGCGTACGCCAAAAGCCTGCAACTCCTTTACGCTAATACAGGGTTTAAGTGTATTAGTGCTCTGGGCCCCGGGCGCCGTATTCAGCATAAACTCAACATCACGGGTATCAATGAACATGTCATTAATTATAATATCCACGCGATATTTGCCCGGAGCCTGCGCATTTTCATTTTCAAAAGCGGAAAGGTCAGGCGCTTCGTGAGATCCGTTAATGCCATTCAGAAACGCAGGGTTGAAAAAATCGCGAGCGAGAACGTTAGAATGATAGCTGGACCAACACAGGCTGATTAATGCCAGTGAATAAGCAGTATATTTAAGGTTTGTGGCCATTTTTTTTCCCTATTGTCAGCCATAAGCTATTCCTTCCAGCAACGCGGGTGAAATAGCATCCTATAAGCTATATTTATGTTCCGGGCCGATGCCGCCCTGATCATTTATAATTGCCCAGGTTACAGTGCCACCTGTGACGCCTGTTGGAAGCGAATATTCATTACTTGCAAAAGGAGCCAGTAATACAGGCTCTTTAACGTTGATGTTATTCACTTTTATAAACGAAAAATTCATATAATAGCCGGTAGGGTTGGACGCTTTGATCTTATTCCCGATGCGTTGCCAGGTCAGTTTGTTAGTCACACTCTCCGGGATATCATCGACCAGTGCTTTAGGGCGATAGAACAATTTCATGCGATTCCGGACCGCGATTTGCAGCGTATTTTTATCGCTATCCGCTTGTGCTGAGGGGATTGAGGTTACGTTAAAATAAAAGACCGACTCACGATCGACAGGCATGTTGTCGATCGCTTTAAAAATACGCAGAACGCTTTTTTGCTGGGCATCCAGACGAAAAAGGGGCGGCGTCACCATGAAGTAGTTTTCAGAACCTTCAACACTACCCTTTTCAATAAAAGACTTTATTAAATAAGGGGTGCTATCTTTGTTCTCTACGGTAATGTTAATTTCTTTTTTACCCTGCGGGTAAATAAGGCGAGATCCACCGATCAATACACCTGCATTGGCGGTCGCCATTCCACATTGTGCAAGTATCATTGTTAACGCAAGTGATGTAAAAATTCGCATAATTAACTCTGCATTAAGGTGAAGTGCCCCCGAAAGGGAGCACTTAGTAACAAACTATCTATTAATAGTTGATGGTAAAGGTAGCGCTTGCGTTAGCGGTACCCGCTACAATGGTCGTTTCACGCTGGATATAGGCGGCTTTGAAGTTCAGTTCGGTGGAACTGCCGGTACCCACATTCAGGGTTACAGGTTCTGATGCTTCGCCCAGTTTCAGTGCTTTTCCGTTTGGATTAGACAGGAGGATGGCGACGCCTTGTGCTGCGCCTGTAACATCTTCCAGGGCCAGATAGCTGTTATCACCTTTATAATAAGCGCCGTCGAATTTCAGTGTGGCGCTAGTCGGAGTACCGGTAGGGCACTCGGTCAGGAAGATTTTGACATTGGTAGAACCCGCACCATCGCCAGCGGTAGAACCCACGCCAGTAAAGCTACTCACTGGCACATTGCCCAGCTTAACTGTTCCGGAGTTGCCACCGGTTAAAGAACCAATGTTGGTTTTGCATGCTGCGTCACCAATGCTACCGGTGAAATTTACGGTGCCGTCGGCGGCTGCTGCATTACAAGAAATGATAGTAGCGGCTGCTAACGCAGTCATGAATGCGATATTTTTTTTCATTCTTTAAATCCATATTAAGTTGAAGTGACTTCATCCTGTAATAGATATCTCGCGCTAAGCCTTGTTGTCAGATGTTATTCTAATAACGGCTGTCGTTATTGGGAAACTATCTAATAAACACTTTTCTTTGCCGGATACTATTATGTTTTCCTGTGACAGGAATTGCTCATATGTAAAGCAGCCCCCGCAGAAAGAACAACGCGGAAGATAGTGGATAGGGCCTGAGAGTGCATGTGAATTAATTTGAAATTTGATTTTACAATGTATTAATGACATTGTTCGAAATTGTACTTCATCATCATATTGGACTTCAGGTTCGAAGAGATTATCATAGGGAATATGATGTCTTGCACGCTCTCTTAAGTATTTCATCAAAGTAAATTTAGTTTTTTATTGCTTTATGTATCTGAATATAATGACTTTTTAGATGGTGATGAAGCGGAACTTCACATTGCCACTCCATGTTATCCATAGATAAAGGAATGTCTGGGAACTGTTATGCTATATAATATCTATATGATTGATGATAAGATCATTTTTAAGGTGAATGAGAATATCTTAGAGCCCGTAGCTGAAAGTGGCGAGCGCATCATCCTTAATTCACCTACTGCCCGTTGTTTACAACTGTTGCTCGAAAGTAACAAAGAGATTGTCTCACGCGAGAAATTTTTGGAGGTAGTGTGGCGGTCCCGGGGAATTGTTGTTTCCGAGAACACGTTTTATCAGAATATCTCTTTACTGAGAAAATCCCTCAAATCCGCTGGCTTGACGAAAGATATCATCACAACAGTCCGACGGAAGGGGTTCCGGCTTTCCTCTGATACAGCGGTTGTAGTAGTGTCAGATAGTGAAGTAATTAATTCTGATCAGCAGGTTAATAGTGATGCAAAAATGGAGGTTGTGATTCCAGAAGTCGCTGGGAATAATCAACCAGAGCTGGCAGAATTAGCGGTTAAGAAAAAGCGAGCTGTTTTTTTTGGTGCACCTGTTTGGCTCGTTCTGTTAATTATTGTATTAATTGGGCTCGAAATCGCGTCTATAATTACCAGGCATTTCATTTAGCTTATTACGTAATAACCGGGAAGTTACTCTTTCTATTTACATTGCGGGTTGTGATGCGGAAAAATGAAAGTATTAACTTATTTTTGAAACTTGCCGGCATGAGCCGGCAACGTCTATTACCGCTGCTGTAGGCCTAAATCCAAAGGCGTTTTGCTCGGCTGACCACCAATCTCGCGTGCCAGTTTCGGCACCATGTAACCAGAAACCAGAGTCAATAATTCACGCATAATCTGGCGTGCTTCTTCGTCGCTGACCATAAAATGCGCAGCACCTTGTACGCGATCTAACACATGCAAGTAGTAGGGCATAACGCCAGCATCAAACAGTGCATTGCTCAAATCGGCTAAGATACGAGCCTGATCGTTGACGCCGCGTAATAGTACACTCTGATTGAGCAGAGTGACGCCTGCTCTGCGTAACGCAGCCATGGCTTCAGAGAACGACGCGTCAATCTCATTGCTGTGGTTAATATGATTAACGAGTAATATTTGCAGCGATGAGCGGGCGAAACGCGCCACCAGGGATTCGGTAATACGCGCGGGAATAACAATCGGTAAACGGCTATGGATCCGCAGCCGTTTAATATGCGGGATCGCTTCCAGCTGGGTGATGAGCCAGTCCAGTTCGTGATCTTTCGCCATCAACGGATCGCCGCCAGAAAAGATGATTTCATCCAGCTCAGAATGGGAGGCAATGTAGTCGAGCGCCGTCTGCCAGTTACGCTTATTCCCCTGATTGTCAGAGTAGGGGAAGTGGCGTCGGAAGCAGTAGCGACAATTTACGGCGCATCCCCCCTTCACCAGCAGTAACGCCCGGTTGCGATACTTATGCAGTAAACCAGGCACGACGCTGTTCTGCTCTTCAAGGGGATCGGTACTGAAACCAGGGGCAACGATAAACTCGTCCTGCGAGGTAAGGACCTGTTTTAACAGTGGATCGTCAGGGTTGCCTTTCTCCATACGCGCGACAAATGCACGCGGCACACGCAGCGCAAACAGGCGTTTCGCATCACGTCCTGCGAGGAGTTTTTCATCTGCATCTAGCTCTAAAAGACGCAGGAGTTCATCCGGGCTGGTGATTACATCGGCAAGTTGCAATAACCATTCTTCTCTGGATGGGGTGTTTAGGGTTACAATATGCGCCATTTTGTGGCTTAGCTACCAGTTAACAATTTCAGAGGGCCTTATGGCGACTTACTATAGCAACGATTTTCGTGCCGGTCTTAAAATCATGATGGACGGCGAACCGTACGCGGTTGAAGCCAGCGAATTCGTTAAACCAGGTAAAGGTCAGGCATTCGCACGCGTTAAGCTGCGCCGCCTGCTGACCGGTACCCGTGTAGAGAAAACCTTCAAATCCACCGACTCCGCTGAAGGCGCAGATGTTGTGGATATGAACCTGACTTACCTCTACAACGACGGTGAATTCTACCACTTCATGAACAATTCAACTTTCGAACAGCTGTCTGCTGATGAGAAAGCTGTCGGTGATAGCGCCAAATGGCTGCTGGATCAGGCTGAGTGCATCGTGACCCTGTGGAACGGCCAGCCTATCGCTGTGACCCCGCCAAACTTCGTTGAGCTGGAAATCGTTGAAACCGATCCAGGTCTGAAAGGCGATACCGCAGGTACTGGCGGCAAGCCAGCTAAGCTGTCTACCGGTGCAGTGGTTAAAGTTCCACTGTTCGTTCAGACTGGCGAAATCATCAAAGTGGATACCCGCTCTGGTGAATACGTGTCTCGCGTGAAGTAATTCACCCGTGAGAAAAGGCGCAGTGCCATGCTGCGCCTTATCGACCTAAAGAAGGTTCATGGACGATGTCGCGCACAATCAAAATTCTCCTGCTGATGGTTCTTGCCAGCGTACTGCTTTCCGGATGCAACACGGCCCGTGGTGTCGGGGAAGACATCAGAAGCCTGGGTCATGCTATTTCGCACGCCGCCTCCTGATATTTTCTACTTTTCCTAAAAATTCTTCCTTTTCCGTCACTCGCCGGGATCCTGGCTATGCTTATGTTGCTGTACACAATAACTTTGGCTAAAAAAGGAAGACATTATGCTTAAGAAAACATTTGTAGCGATCTTTTCTGTTTTGGTGCTTTCGTCAGTATTAACTGCCTGTAATACCACTCGCGGCGTCGGTGAAGATATCTCCACTGGCGGTAGCGCGATCTCTGGTGCGGCAACTAAAGCACAGCAGTAATCTTGGGCGGTACGGGGCTGAACATGCCGCCGTACCCTCAGTTTACCGCTCAGGGTAGTGACAGAAACGGCGAGTACCGTGTATCCATGTGCAATTTCATCCGAATATTGCGCTTGTAGGTGTAAACCGTTTTTCCATGAATACTCAGTTTACTGGCAATCTTCTGGTTGCTGGCGCCGTCCATCCACAGCGTTAACACTTTCTCTTCCTGCCGCGTCAACAAAGGCGTCGCAATGGGTGCAGGTTCGCTCACCTGCTGGGAGGCTAAGACCTCATTAATGGTCTGCGCCAGTACCTGCAGCGGGGTCGTTTTGGCCAATGATGCCCACAGAGGAAAGGTGTGCATAAATGCCGATACTTCTGGTTGCTCTTCCGCATGTAACATCACAAACGGCACGGTTTTGCTGGCGCTCATCAGCGAAGAGAGCTGTTGAATGTCTGATGTAAAACCCTGCAAATCGGCAATCACCAGCGCGGGTTTCCATTGCAGGATATGCTCCCTGGCCAGAAAGAGATTGTTCAGGCCCGTCACCAGTACCGGGAAGGGAAATAGCCCTGAATGATTGATCCACATTTCCAGGCCCATGCGGGTGTAATGACACCGGTCAATCAAAAGAATTTTGAACATTAGTTTTTCGCAATCGGCAAAGTGTAGTCGCTTCCTGCATTCAGGAAGTGCCCCATAATAAAGAAGTCGGATGAGTCATAAATGATGGAATTTCGCTGCTAATTACGTCTATTTCTTGCTTTCAATCGCTTAAGTGCGGGCTGAAACAAACACGTTGAAAAATGAATTCATGCTCTTCACAATAAGCAGTTCACCTGCCTTACGGGACGACCTGTAAGCGCTTCTCTCATCGGGGACGGCCCCAGACTGTTATTTAAGTTAAGGAGCCTTTATGTCCTGGATTATTCTTTTTATTGCCGGTTTACTCGAAGTGGTTTGGGCCATTGGCCTGAAATATACTCATGGGTTTACGCGCCTCACTCCCAGCATTATTACCGTTTCCGCCATGATCGTGAGCATCGTGCTGCTCTCCTGGGCTATGCGTTCGCTGCCCGTAGGGACGGCGTATGCGGTATGGACGGGGATCGGCGCGGTAGGTGCAGCCATTACCGGGATCTTACTGTTGGGGGAGTCTGCGAGCCTGGCGCGTATTGCCAGCCTCGCATTGATAGTCGCCGGTATTATTGGGCTGAAGCTCAGCACCCATTAATGGGGCTGTTCAATCCAGACCAGCTGGCTGACATCAAAGCCCTGGCGGGTGGCGGAATCCAGTAGCCTTTGTTTCATTTCATCTGAAATGGTTGGTGTGCGGGAGAGGATCCACAGATAGTCACGATTGGGCCCGCACACCAGCGCATGCTGATAATCCTTATCCAGCGCAATCACGTTATAGCCGCCATAAAACGGACCGATGAAAGAGACTTTCAGCGCTGCAGTGTCAGACGCGCCGGTAAAGTAGGCTTTCCCCGTCACTTTTTGCCACATGTCGCGTTCAGGGTTGTAGCCCCGATTGATAACCTGAATACCGCCGTCACTCATCAGGCTGTAGTGCGCCGTTACCTTTTGCAGGGCGCGTTCAAAGCGGTGATCAAAACGGGCGATTTCATACCAGCTGCCCATGAATTTTTGGGCATTGAAGGGCCGAACGACGGTCACGCCCGGGGGAGGGACAGGAGCACTACAGGCAACAACCAGAAATGCAGCGGCAACGGCGGCGATGACGGGCAGGATGCGCATAGGCGTTTCCTTACAGGATTTTTGTTAAGTGTAGAACCTGTCAGGAATTTTGCTCTCCCACCGGCTGGCGGGAGAGCGGGGCAGATCACATAAAGACGACGGCAACCAGCGTGACTACGCTCAGAATCGCCGCCAGTCCGTAGAACACCCATTTCCCGTTAGGGACGTGGATCTTCAGGTCATGCATAGCGTGATGAATACGGTGCAGACCGCACCACAGCGGCAGAACAATCATCAGGAAGATGAAGGCCCGACCAATAAAGCTGTGGGCAAAGGCCAGGACCCGCTCATAGCTCAGCGCATCGCCGGGATAGAGCCCCAGCGGCAGCATAATGCCCACCAGCAGAATAATGACCGGTGCGATAATGGCGCACCACATGCCGCCTGCCCCAAAGAGTCCCCAGAAGACGGGCTCGTCAGAACGTTTTGGATTTGGATTAATCACAGTGGTCTCCTTACCAGAACAGGGCTACGCCAAGAATGACCACGGTCACGACCGCAGTTACCACCCAGAGCCCTTTGATGATTGGCTCCGGCCCCAGCTTTTCGTTTTTGACGATAATATTTGCCGCTTTCGGCGCCAGTTCAAACCAGGTTTTGGTATGCAACAGCGCTGCTGCCAGCACGATGATATTCAGGATCACCACAATGGGGTTTTGCAGGAACCCAACAAACCCGGCCCAGCTTTCCGGACCATGCTTAAGGGCAAACAGGCCGTACATCAGTTCGATGCTGAACCACACTGCAGGCACTGCCGTGCCTTCACGCAGCATATAGAAGCGATAAAACGGCAGATTTTTCCACCAGGTGGACGGCATTGGCCGTACATAGGCTTTGCGTTTAGTCGTCATCATGCACTCCTTAGCGTGGTTTCAGGGTGGCGATAAGAAAGTCTTTCGAGCTTTCTACTTTGCCCTGTTGGATCGCAGCGGCCGGGTCGACATGCTTCGGACATACTTCCGAGCAGTAGCCGACAAAGGTACAGGTCCAGACGCCGTTCTGGCCGTTCAGCTGCGCCATACGTTCTTTCTTACCCCGATCGCGGCTGTCTTCGTTATAGCGGTGCGCCAGGGTAATCGCGGCCGGGCCGATAAACTCCGGATTCAGGCCAAACTGCGGGCAGGCGGCATAGCACAGACCACAGTTAATGCAGCCGGAGAACTGGTGATATTTGGCCATCTGCGCCGGGGTCTGCTTGTTCGGCCCCTGATCCGGCGTACGCGGATTACCAATGATGTACGGCTTAATGGCTTCCAGGCTTTCGATAAAGTGGGTCATGTCGACCACCAGATCGCGCTCGATCGGGAAGTTAGCCAGGGCTTCGACCTTCATCCCTTTCGGGTACTCGCGCAGGAAGGTTTTACAGGCCAGCTTCGGCACCTTGTTGACCATCATCCCGCAGGAGCCGCAAATCGCCATGCGGCAGGACCAGCGGTAGCTCAGGTCCGGTGCCAGGTTGTCTTTGATGTAGCCCAGCGCATCCAGCAGAGAGGTTTGCTCATCGTAAGGGACTTCATAGAAAGTGCTGTGCGGTGCGCTGTCCACTTCCGGGTTGTAGCGCACCACTTCAACTTTCATAGTTTGCATCTCAGCCATTAGTCGTCTCCTTCTTCTCGGCTGCTTCCGCTTCTGCACCGTAAACGCGTTTCGCCGGTGCCAGCGTGGTGATCTTCACGTCGCTGTAGTCCAGACGGGTAGTACCGTCTGCGTCGCGATAAGCGAGGGTATGCTTGAGGAAGTTGATGTCGTCACGCTCCGTGCAGCCTTCGTCCAGACGCTGATGCGCGCCGCGGGACTCTTTACGCGCCATGGCGGAGTGCGCCATGCATTCGGCAACGTTCAGACCGTGGCCCAGCTCGATGGTGTAGAGCAGATCGGTGTTGAAGACGCTGGAGGTGTCCGTCACCCGCACGCGTTTGAAGCGCTCCTGTAGCTCAGCCAGTTTGTCGATGGTTTTCTGCATCAGCTCCGGCGTGCGGTAAATACCGCAGCCCTCTTCCATAGAAAGCCCCATCTCATCGCGGATCTTCGCCCAGTTCTCGCTGCCTTCCTGATTCACCAGATTCTTCAGGCGCTGCTCGACATCGGCCACCTGCGCATCGAGCGCGGCACCGTTAGCGGCACCGGCCGTGGCGGCGCGGGCCATGGCCTGTTCCCCCGCCAGACGGCCAAACACCACCAGCTCGGCCAGAGAGTTGGAGCCCAGGCGGTTCGCGCCATGCAGGCCGACGGAGGAGCATTCGCCCACCGCAAACAGGCCTTTGATACGGGTCTCGCACTGCTGATCGGTTTCGATCCCGCCCATGGTGTAGTGCGCGGTTGGGCGTACCGGGATCGGATCTTTAACCGGGTCGACGCCAACATAGGCTTTCGACAGTTCACAGATGAACGGCAGACGTTCCAGCAGTTTCTTCTCGCCCAGGTGGCGCAGGTCGAGATAGACCACATCGCCGCGCGGGGTTGGGATGGTGTTGCCTTTGCGCCACTCGTGCCAGAAGGCCTGAGAGACTTTATCGCGCGGGCCAAGCTCCATATATTTGTTCTTCGGCTCACCCAGCGGGGTTTCCGGGCCCATGCCGTAATCCTGCAGATAGCGGTAGCCATCTTTATTAACCAGGATACCGCCTTCACCGCGGCAACCTTCGGTCATCAGGATGCCGGAACCCGGCAGGCCGGTCGGGTGATACTGGACGAACTCCATATCGCGCAGCGGAACGCCGTGCTGCAGCGCCATGCCCATCCCGTCGCCAGTCACAATGCCGCCGTTGGTGTTATAGCGATAAACACGTCCGGCACCGCCGGTCGCCATCACCACGGCGTTGGCGCGGATCTGGACCAGCGTGCCTTCCATCATGTTCATCGCCACCAGGCCGCGGGCCTGGCCGTCATCAACCAGAATGTCGAGGACAAAATGTTCGTCGAAGCGTTGGATCTGGGGGAACTGCAGCGAGGTCTGGAACAGGGTGTGGAGCATATGGAAGCCGGTCTTATCGGCGGCAAACCAGGTACGCTCAATCTTCATGCCGCCGAAGCGACGCACGTTGACGCTGCCGTCATCACGGCGACTCCACGGGCAGCCCCACTGCTCCAGTTGGGTCATCTCCGTCGGACAATGATGTACGAAGTAATCAACGACATCCTGTTCGCAAAGCCAGTCGCCACCGGCTACGGTGTCGTGAAAATGATATTCAAAGCTGTCATGATCCTGCGCGACGGCGGCGGATCCCCCCTCGGCGGCGACCGTGTGGCTGCGCATCGGGTAGACTTTTGAAATCAGGGCAATTTTAGCGTTTGGGTTAGCCTGGGCTGCAGCAATTGCTGCGCGTAATCCCGCTCCGCCTGCGCCAATAATGGCAAGATCGGCTTGAAAGGTATGCACGACATTCCTCCAGATTTTTGATATTTCGCATCTCATCTACCCTGAGGTAGTGCACGGCCCGGGAGGGCAAATGCGAAAGCGATTCCACTGCTCCTTTATGGGTAACGCAGTATAGCCGTAGGAAAGGGAGGGAAATTTGACGTGTTCGATTTTTTTGCAGTTCTTTCCTTCGATTTATCATTGTAATTGATGAATCACGTCACGAAATTATTGGGAGTTATGAAATCCGGCAAATGACTGTGCAAAATTTGTCTCCGCCATGGGTTACGAGTAGACTTCGTCCCCTTGTCTGAAATCGGAGAAAATCTCATGAGCGAAACGGCCACCTGGCAGCCGAGCGCATCCATCCCCAATCTGTTAAAACGCGCAGCAATTATGGCGGAGATCCGCCGCTTCTTTGCCGACCGCGGTGTGCTGGAGGTGGAAACGCCCTGCATGAGTCAGGCGACGGTAACGGATATTCATCTGGTGCCGTTTGAAACCCGTTTTGTTGGCCCTGGCCACTCCCAGGGGATGAATCTCTACCTGATGACCAGCCCGGAATACCATATGAAGCGCCTGCTGGCGGCGGGATGCGGGCCGGTGTATCAGCTGTGCCGCAGCTTCCGCAATGAAGAGATGGGGCGTCATCACAACCCGGAATTCACCATGCTGGAGTGGTATCGCCCGCACTATGATATGTATCGCCTGATGAATGAGGTGGACGATCTGTTGCAGCAGGTGCTGGAGTGCCCGGAAGCTGAAACCCTCTCGTATCAGCAGGCTTTCCAGCGCCATCTGGAGATTGATCCGCTCTCGGCGGACAAGACCCAGCTGCGCGAAGCGGCGGCAAAACTCGATCTCAGCAACGTTGCCGATATCGAAGAAGATCGCGACACGCTGCTACAGCTGCTCTTTACCTTTGGCGTTGAACCACAGATTGGCAAAGATCGCCCGACCTTTGTCTATCACTTCCCTGCAAGCCAGGCGTCACTGGCGCAGATCAGCACCGAAGATCACCGCGTGGCGGAGCGTTTTGAGGTTTACTTTAAAGGCATTGAGCTGGCGAATGGTTTCCATGAGCTCACCGACGCCCGTGAACAGCAGCAGCGTTTCGATCAGGATAACCGCAAGCGTGCCGCGCGCGGCCTGCCGCAGCAGCCTATCGACCACAATCTGCTGGGCGCATTAAAAGCCGGCTTGCCGGACTGCTCCGGCGTGGCGTTAGGGGTGGATCGTCTGGTGATGCTGGCGCTGGGCGCCGAACAGCTGGGTGATGTGATTGCGTTTACCGTAGATCGCGCTTAAGGGTTTGCCGGGTGGCGCTGCGCGTACCCGGCCTGGGAAACAGCAGGCCGGTGTAAGCGAAACGCCGCCCGGCATGCAGGCTTACAAACTCCCCGCCGGACGTTTCTTCGCGCCCGACGTCAGGGTTCTTCCCGTCTTACGTCCGTCCAGGCTTTCCAGACGCATCTGGAACGGTGGGAACGGCAGATCGATACCGTGTTCACGGAAGCCCGCCAGAATCAGCTGGTGGATCTCATGGCGCAGCGGCATGCGGTGGCCCATCTCGGCCGCGTAGATACGCAGCTCGAAAATCTGGATCCCCTGCTGTAAATCCACCAGGAACACTTCCGGCTCTGGCGTGCTGATCACCAGCGAGCAGCGCTCGGCCGCCGTATAGAGGATCTGCGTCACCTCTTCACTGTTGGCATCCGACGGGGCCGGTACGGTCAGTACCACACGCGTCACGGAGTCCGACAGCGACCAGTTAATAAACTGCTCGGTGATAAACGCCTTGTTAGGCACGATGATCTCTTTACGGTCCCAGTCGCTGATGGTGGTGGCGCGAGTGTTGATCTTCGTAATGCTGCCGGTCAGATCGCGGATTGTCACCGTATCGCCAATACGGATTGGCTTTTCGAACAGGATGATCAGGCCAGAGATAAAGTTGGCGAAGATCTCCTGTAAACCAAACCCGAGCCCGACCCCGAGTGCTGCCACCAGCCACTGTAGTTTCGACCACTCAATACCGATCATCGAGAAGCCCACCAGCCCGCCAAACAGCATCAGCAGGTATTTGGTGATGGTGGTGATGGCATATCCGGTGCCAGGGGTTAAATCCAGATGCTGCAACAGGGCCAGCTCCAGCAGCGCCGGGAAGTTACGGATCAGCTGGGTGGTAATGATGAACACCAGAATGGCAATCAGGACCGCCCCGAGCGTAATCGGCTCGAGGCTCTCCACGCCCTGTACCGTCGAGGTGACATCCCAGAGGGTGATGTTTTCCAGGAAGCCGAACGCAGAATGAATTTCGGACCACAGCACAATGACGGAGAGCAGGGCGACCAGCATCAGAATGGAGCGGACCAGGCGCAGGGACTGGGTACTGATGGCATCCAGATCCAGCTCTGTTTCATCGACGTCCACCACGCCTTCGGTGCTGAGCATATGGGCCGGCTCTTCTTCGCCGCGTGCTCGCTGGGCAAGGATTTCGGCCCGGCGGTTCTTTGCCCGGTCGAAGGCCAGACGACGGCGCTGGATCAGCATCCAGCGGCGGATAACGTGGTAGACCACCAGCAGCAGGAACCAGATCGCCACCGAGGTTTCAAGACGCGCCAGCAGCGCCTGGGCGGTGGCCAGATAGCCGACGGCTGCCGCCAGAATCGCCGCCAGCGGGGCGCTGAGCAGCAAATTCCACAGCATGTGGTTGACCATATTATCGCCGCTGCCCTCTTTGTCGAGATAGAGCGGGATCCCGGCTTTTTTCAGGCTCAGCGTTACTATGGCCAGCGCGCCGCAAATCAGGATAAAGCACAGACGGCCGAGCGAACCGGAAAATTCCCGGTCGTTCAGGTTATCAAACATGATCAGCGCCATGATCAGCGGCACGATAAGCCCGATGCTCATCAGGTAGTAGCGCATCGCCCGCGCCACGCGGTTACGCGGCCAGCCAAAGTGGGCGACAAACAGGCCATTTGGCCGGGCGAAGGTGGCGCAGATCATCACCACCCACAGCAGCGGCACGGTGGCTGTCACCCCGGCACCAATGGCTACCGCCAGCGGATAAGGCCAGGCTTCGCGCAGCCCATAGCCGAGGGTCATCCACAATACCGGCAGCGGTGAGGCGACCAGGATCGACCAGAAGACCGTGCGCAGCGTGAGCCAGAAATGGTCCTGGGTCACCTTGCCGACGCGCGCGCTGGAGCGGTCGAGGAAGCGGGTGAAGTGACGGCGGGAGTAAATACTGAACCCGACCAGAATCAGCGCCCCCAGCAGCGGGAAAATGGTCTCCTTGTTGGTGAGCATCATCACGCTGGCTTTGCCAAGCTGGCTGAAAGTATCCAACGAAATCAGACGCCGCAGATCCTGAACAATATCAATCGGCCAGGAGAAGGAGATCGGCCGCACGTCCGAGGTCCAGAACAGGTAGCGGTGCGTCGCCTCGTTGACCTCTTTTAAGGCATCTTCCAGCTGGCTGTTGGAGACCTTCAGTTTGGTCAGTTCCAGCAGCAGCGTATCGCCGCCCTGTAACAGGGAGTTCAGCAGTTCGCGTTGCGTTCTTAACTGGGCTTCGAGGATGCGGTTCTGCTCGGCGGTGAGCGGCTTGCCGTCCGGCTGGTGGATCTGGCGCAGCTGCGGCTGCTTGTTCAGGAGATCTTCAAAGCGCAGACGCTGCACGCGCAGCTGGGCCATTTCGGTATCGAGCTGCTGAGGTTTTGGCATCTCGGGCAGGCGGGCTACCTGGGCGCGCAGGGCTTCACCGAGCAGGTTCGACGAACCCAGCCACTGTGACTGCTCGCGCAGCGTATTCAGCGCCTGACGCACCTGTAGCGTTTGATTAGTGGCCTGACGCTGCTGCGAGGCCACCAGATCCATGCGCTGGGCCTGCTGGTTGAGCGCGGCTGAAAGCTCGCGGTTGACCTTAAACTGCTCGACGATACCGGTGGGCAGGTTCTCGCTGTTCTCTGCCAGCAGTTCAGTGCTCTCCAGCGCCCGCTCGGCTTCACGCTGTCGCTGGCTGTTGAGCTGATTGCGCAGCGCCTGGAGGTAAGCATCCAGCTGTTCGCCCTGTTTTTTCGCCAGCTCGGAGCGCATACGCGCCAGCTCCTGGCGATTATTGGCCGAGAGCTGCGCCAGTTCCAGCTCATCCACCAGCGCTTTTAATCTGGCTGATTCCGCCTGGATGCCCAGATTTTGAGCCTGGCTAAGGGAAGTATTGCCGGTTTGCGCTCCGGCCCGACGTTCAACTTCATTGAGCTGACGGCGGGCATCGGTTTGCTGCTGAGGCAGCTGGTTCAGGGAGTCAGCGATATCCCGGGCGCGTTCCTGCTCCTGCTGCGCCTGGCGGGTTTTTTCCAGTAACTGGCTGCTGACCTGCAGGATTTCCTGGTTCAGCGTGTCAGAGGTCATGCCCGCAGGCACCTGGCGCGGCTCTTCACGCAGATCGTTCAGCTGCGCGCGCAGGGTCTGTGACAGTTTGGGGAAGTTATCAATGACCTGTTGATACTGCGTGGCGCGCTCAAGGGAGCCTTTACGCTCCTCAAGCGCGTTCAGCGCAGCTTCGAGCGCCTCAACGGTTTCCGGCTGGGCGGGTTTTGCCGCCTTCGCCTGCTCCAGTTCCTGTGAGATTTGTTTGCTGTCGGGGGCCGTCGCAGCGTACGCCCCCGTACTGAGGCACCAGGCCATCAGCAAAGTGATAATCAGGCGCACGTCAGTTTACCTTTGCTTAGCTTTCGTCTTTTTTGTCATCAACCAGCGGGCTGGCGTCGAGTTCGGCAGTGATCTCTTCTGCAGACAGCGGGGCAGGCTCTGCGTCCGTTGTCACGAAGGGCTCAGTCGACACTGCCAGCGGCTGGCCGAGTTTGGTGACGGACAGACTTTCGAGCTGCTCAACCAGCTGCACTTTACCCGGAGCAAACAGGTTAATGACGGTGGAGCCGAGCTTGAAGCGGCCCATCTCCTGGCCCTTCAGCAGCGCTACGGAACCTTCGCTTTCACCAGCAGGCCAGGTCCAGCGTTTGATCACGCCTTCGCGCGGCGGGGTGATGGTGCCGGCCCAGACGGTCTCAATGCTGCCAACAATGGTAGCACCCACCAGAATCTGCGCCATTGGGCCAAACTCGGTGTCGAACAGGCAGATAACGCGCTCGTTACGGGCGAAAAGGTTCGGCACGTTTTGCGCGGTCAGGTGGTTTACCGAGAACAGATCGCCCGGCACGTAGATCATCTCCCGCAGAATGCCGTTACACGGCATATGCACGCGGTGATAGTCGCGTGGTGACAGGTAGGTGGTGGCAAAGGAGCCATTGCGGAACAGATCCGCCATCAGGTAGTTACCTGCCAGCAGGGCTTCCAGGCTGTAGTTGTGGCCTTTAGCCTGCAGGATCTTATCGTTTTCGATTGAGCCCAGTTGGCTGATTACGCCGTCAGCAGGCATCACCAACACGTTCGGGTCGGTATTCAGCGGGCGGACTTCATCGCGCAGCGCACGCACAAAGAAATCGTTGAAGGTGCGGTAGCTGGCGGTGTCTGGCTTCTGCGCTTCCCGCATATCGACCTTGTAGTATTTCACGAACAGATCGATCACCAGCTTGGTCAGCCAGCCCGCTCGTTTGCTCGCGCCCCAGCCCGCCAGGCGAGTGAGCCACAGTTTTGGCAGAATGTATTGAAGCGAAAGTTTAAATGAGTTTAACAAGGTAGCCTCCAGGCCATTGTTTTTGTCGTTCCTGATCCGGCTGTCAGACAGCCGGAACCTGAAAAAAGGGGGACGATTTTAGCGACGCTTAGCTTAGTTGTCAGTCACCAGATTCAGAAAAGCTTTTACGCGTTTTTACCTGCGCCATGCTGTCAAGAATATGGTGATAGTTGGCAAAACGGGTTTCTGCAATTTCACCGTTTTCAACCGCGGCACGAATGGCGCAGCCAGGGTCGTTATCGTGCTTACAGTCGCGGTATTTACAGGCGCCTAAATAGTCGAGGAATTCGACAAAGCCGTTAAAGATTTGATCGGGTTCGAGATGCCACAGGCCAAATTCACGCACCCCCGGGGAGTCGATCACATCGCCGCCGTGCGGGAAGTGATACAGACGCGAGGCGGTGGTGGTGTGCTGACCCAGACCGGAGTTGTCAGAGACATCGTTGGTCAGGATCTCCTGCTGCAGACCGAGCAGGTTGTTCAGCAGGCTGGATTTACCCACGCCGGACTGACCGGCAAAAATGCTGATGCGATCGGTCAATGCCTCTTCGAGCGGCTTCAGGCCATTCTGCGTCCGGCTCGAGACCATCAGCACGCGATAGCCAATCTTGCGATAAATATCCATCTGCTCATTAACGAAGTCCATGCCTTCGCCATCGAGCAGATCGATCTTGTTCAGGACAATCAGCGGTTCAACCTGCAGGGTTTCACAGGCGACGAGATAACGGTCGATGATATTCAGCGACAGCTCGGGCAGGATCGCCGAGACAATGACGATCTGATCGATATTGGCGGCAATAGGTTTTACGCCGTCGTAGAAGTCGGGGCGCGTCAGAACCGACGTGCGCTCATGCACGGCTTCAACGATACCCTTCACCGTTACGCCTTCTGCTGCGGCTTTACCCGGACGCCATACCACACGGTCACCGGTCACCAGCGAGCGAATAGTGCGGCGGATATTGCAGCGGTGAACGTCGCCATCGCCTGATTCCACATCGGCATGCATACCGAAGCGGCTAATCACGATGCCTTCTGCGGGCTCGCCAAACAGGTTGTCGTCATAATCGACCTTCTCCGAAGTGGTTGTAAGACGGCGCTGGTGATTGGCTTTCACGCGGCGCTGCTGCCCTTTGGAGAGTTTATTTTTACTCAATCGTGCTGGCTCCTGGTCGCCCATATTGGGCAAAACCTCTATGATACACACTAATTAATACTAGTTAACCTGCCACGGCCGGTTATACGAGAAGGGTGGAAAATAACATGAGTGCAGATGAAAACAATCTGATTTGGATCGATCTGGAGATGACCGGCCTGGATCCCGAGCGCGATCGCATTATTGAGATCGCCACGCTGGTGACCGACGCGAACCTGAATGTGCTGGCGGAAGGGCCGACCATTGCCGTGCATCAGTCAGACGAGCAGCTGGCACTGATGGACGACTGGAACGTGCGCACTCACACCGGTAGCGGGCTGGTGGATCGCGTTAAAGCCAGTCAGCTTGGCGATCGTGAAGCCGAACTGGCCACCATTGAGTTTCTTAAACAGTGGGTACCGCAGGGCAAGTCACCAATCTGCGGCAACAGTATCGGCCAGGATCGCCGCTTCCTGTTTAAGTACATGCCGGAGCTGGAAGCGTATTTCCACTACCGTTATCTCGATGTCAGCACCCTGAAAGAGCTGGCCCGTCGCTGGAAGCCGGAGATGCTGGACGGCTTTAAGAAGCAGGGCACGCACCAGGCGATGGACGATATCCGCGAGTCAGTGGCGGAACTGGCTTACTACCGCGAACATTTTATTAAACTATAAGCGGCAGGCCCGGCAGGACATGCTTGTCGGGCTTAAGCGGTTAAAACGATTTAATAATGCGCAATGTGACGAATATTGCAGCACTTGAACTGAATTTATAAAAAAACGCTTTTGGGGGGGTTGCAGCAGAAAGGATTTCTCGTATAATGCGCCTCCCGTAACGACAGAGAATTCATCGTTACGACAGCACAGATTTTGCGGGAATAGCTCAGTTGGTAGAGCACGACCTTGCCAAGGTCGGGGTCGCGAGTTCGAGTCTCGTTTCCCGCTCCAAATCTTTCGCTGCGCAGTAAGACCACCAATCGCAGGATTTCAAGTTGCAACAAGACGGCAACTGAACGAATCCTTAGGAGCTTACTAAAGTAAGTGACTAAGGTGAGTGAAGGCAGCCAACGCAGTGGCGGCTTGAAAGACGAAGATTAAGCGGGAATAGCTCAGTTGGTAGAGCACGACCTTGCCAAGGTCGGGGTCGCGAGTTCGAGTCTCGTTTCCCGCTCCAAAATTTGAAAGGTATCGCAAGATACGCACCACCCAAGCGGGAATAGCTCAGTTGGTAGAGCACGACCTTGCCAAGGTCGGGGTCGCGAGTTCGAGTCTCGTTTCCCGCTCCAAATTTTTTCTCCTCCTCCAGATATCCACCGCGGAAAGCCCCGCCGGGGATGATTTGTTTCATTTCTGACAAACTCTTCTTAACAGACTTATCCACAGCTTTGTCTTTTTTCTGGGAATATCCAGATACTTCGCCTGATGAATAGTAACTTTCTAATTTATTGAAAAATATAAAGAATATTTCATTTCAAAATGTTAAGTCGATCACTTGACCTGTAGCCGGGCCCAGCGTACTTCGGGCTTTTAAATTTTATTCACAGCCTGTGGAAACATCATGCATCCCGTGGTAGCCCTTTTTCCACCACCCGTACCAGCCTGATTTTCTGCGGTAATTGCACCTCCACAACACAGGCGTTTCGTTTGGCGATTTGCTGCGCAACCGCCCACTCTATGTGTTCATCGAGAAGTGGGTGCTCACCTCGGCGACTTTCCAGAGCCTGAAGATTGGCTTCGTCCCAGGGGGCATTTCCCAGCGCGACCGCGATATTTCGCAGCCAGCGCAGATGCCCGATGCGGCGAATCGCCGATCCCTCTGTGACTTTCAGAAACCAGGCCTCGCTCCAGGCAAACAGCTCAATGAGCGGCGGGGCATGCAGGGCCTTGCGCGGGCTAAAGTCGTCCTCGTCCGTTAACTGTGAATAACGGTTCCACGGGCAGATCAGCTGACAATCATCGCAGCCATAAATACGATTGCCGATTAACGGCCGAAACTCTTCCGGGATCGCCCCTTCAAGTTCGATAGTCAGATAGGAGATGCAGCGGCGGGCATCGACGGTGTAAGGCTCAACGATGGCGCCGGTGGGGCAGATGGTCATGCAGGCCACACAGCGCCCGCAGCCGTCCTCGACCGGCTTATCCACCGGCAGAGGGAGATCGATCAGCAGTTCACCGAGGAAGAAGAAGGAGCCAGCGTCGCGGCTGAGGATAAGTGAGTGCTTACCTGTCCAGCCAAGCCCGGCTTTTTCCGCCAGCGGGCGTTCAAGGAGAGGCGCGGAATCGACAAAGGGTCTAAAATTCAGCGTGGCGCATTGCTGCTGGATCATTTCCCCGAGTTTTTTGAGCCGGTTACGCAACAATTTATGATAATCACGTCCCAGCGCATAACGGCTGACATAGCCCAGCGTCGGGTCTTTTAGCGTACTGGCAAAGGCGGCCCGGGCGGGAAGGTAGTTCATACGCACGCTGATCACGCGCAGGGTCCCTGGCAACAGTTCATGCGGGCGGGCGCGCATCATGCCGTGACGCGCCATCCACTCCATCTCGCCGTGGTATTGATTATCCAGCCATGCCTGGAGCTTTGGCTCACTGGCAGAGAGATCGGTATCGGTGATACCCACGTGTTGAAAACCAAGCTCAGCGCCCCACTGTTTAATGTTTTGCGCTAACTGATTGAGATCGAGGGGCTGTGACATGACGGACCATACTGTGAAGAAAAACCCCGCAAGTATACCACACTCTGTCTGGCCAGCGGAGGCGCTACGTCGCGTCGAAAAAGAGGCGGCAGACAGCATCGGCATGACGCTTTATGAGCTGATGCAGCGCGCGGGTGAGGCGGCTTTTGCCGTTGCCCGCGCGGCGTATCCGCAGGCCAGACACTGGCTGATCCTGTGCGGTCATGGCAACAACGGCGGCGATGGCTATGTGATTGCCCGCCTGGCGCTTGCCGCCGGTATCACCGTGACGCTGCTGGCGCTGGAGAGCGAAAAACCGCTCCCTGAAGAGGCGACAAAAGCGCGCGAAATCTGGCTGGAGGCGGCGGGGGTGATCCACGCCGCGGATATGGCCTGGCCGGACGGCGTCGATCTGATTGTCGACGGCCTGCTGGGAACCGGTTTACGCAGCGCGCCACGCGACAAGGTCGCCCGATTAATTACTCATGCCAACCAACATCCGGCCCCTGTCATTGCGCTGGATATCCCCTCCGGGCTGAATGCGCAGACGGGCAACACGCCCGGTGAAGTTATCCACGCCGACCATACGGTGACCTTTATCGCCCTTAAACCCGGCCTGCTGACCGGCAAAGCGCGGGATGTGGTCGGCGTGTTGCACCATAACGCCCTCGGGCTTGAGAGCTGGCTCGCGGGTCAGGAGGCGGCAATCAGCCGCTTTGATACCTCGCAGCTGGCAAACTGGTTCCCTCCGCGTCGTCCCACCTCCCATAAGGGCGATCACGGCCGACTGGTGATTATCGGCGGCGACCACGGCACCGCGGGTGCTATCCGCATGACCGGCGAAGCGGCGCTGCGAACAGGAGCCGGGCTGGTACGCGTCCTGACCCGCCGGGAAAATATCGCCCCGATCGTCACCGCCCGGCCTGAGCTGATGGTGCACGAACTGACCGCCCAGGCGCTGGATGAGAGCCTCCAGTGGGCCGATGTGGTGGTGATTGGCCCCGGTCTGGGCCAGCAGCCGTGGGGGAAAGAGGCGCTTCGGAAGGTGGAGAATTTTCGTCACGCCATGCTGTGGGATGCTGACGCGCTGAACCTTCTGGCAATCAACCCGGATAAACGTCACAATCGCATCCTGACGCCGCACCCCGGCGAGGCCGCGCGGCTGCTTAACTGCAGCGTTGCAGAAATTGAAAGCGATCGCTTACATTCTGCCCAGCGTCTGGTAAAACGTTACGGTGGTGTAGTGGTGCTGAAAGGCGCGGGCACCGTCGTCGCCAGTGAGAGCGGACTGTCAGGAATCATTGATGCCGGTAATGCTGGCATGGCGAGCGGCGGCATGGGCGATGTGCTTTCCGGTATTATCGGGGCGTTGCTCGGACAGGGACTCGCGCTTTATGATGCCGCCTGCGCAGGTTGTGTCGCCCATGGTACAGCGGCCGATCGGCTGGCCGACCAGTACGGCACGCGCGGCATGCTGGCAACCGATCTTTTTGACACGCTGCGGCGTGTTGTTAACCCGGAAATAATTGACGTAGAAAATGATTAATCGAGTGATCCCTTTATCCGACGAACAGGCAACTTTAGATCTTGGCCAGCGCGTGGCGCAGGCCTGCGAGGGCGCAACCGTCATTTATCTGTATGGTGACCTTGGCGCGGGAAAGACCACCTTTAGCCGGGGCTTCTTACAGGCGCTGGGGCATCAGGGAAATGTGAAAAGCCCGACCTATACGCTGGTTGAGCCCTACACCCTCGACAATCTGATGGTGTATCACTTCGATCTCTATCGCCTTGCCGATCCTGAAGAGCTGGAATTTATGGGGATCCGTGACTATTTCGCCAACGATGCCATCTGCCTGGTAGAGTGGCCGCAGCAGGGAACAGGCGTCTTGCCTGATCCGGATGTTGAAATTCACCTGGAGTATCAGGCGCAAGGGCGTGAAGCCCGCGTCACTGCTGTCTCCGAATCAGGAAACGCCATACTGGCGCGGTTAGCCGGTTAAAAGAAGAGATAACGGGATGATTAATCGCGTTAAGAGTTGGTTGATGGCTGCAACGGTGCTGTTTTGTGCACAGGCCGGGGCGGCAACCTTGTCCGATATTCAGGTATCCAACGGCGACAGTCAGGCCAGGATCACCTTCAGCTTTATGGGCGATCCTGAATACGCGTTTTCGCAGGACGATAAACGCAGCGTCGCGCTGGATATTAAACAGACCGGTGTTATCAAGGGGCTGCCGCTCCAGTTCAGCGGCAACAACCTGGTGCACAGCATTCGTTCCGGTACGCCGAAAGACGATCAGTCCCTGCGTCTGGTGGTCGATTTAACGCAGAACGGCAAGACCCGGGCGGTGAAGCAGCAGAACGGCGCGAACTATATGGTGATCTTCACCATCAACGCCGACGCACCACCGCCACCTCCGCCGCCGCCAGTGGTGGCGAAGCGGGTGGAAACGCCGGTTATTGCGCCGCGCCCTTCAGAGCCGGCCCGCAATCCGTTTAAATCCGGCAGCGATCGTATTACCAGCGTCACCAGCAGCAACACGGTGACCCGTCCGGCGGTGCAGGCGCGCCAGGCTAACGGCGATAAAGTCATTATTGCGATTGATGCCGGACACGGTGGCGATGATCCCGGTGCCATCGGGCCGGGCGGTACACGTGAGAAGAACGTGACCATCGCCATTGCCCGTAAGCTGCGGACCTTGCTGAACGACGACCCGATGTTTAAAGGCGTGTTAACCCGCGACGGCGATTATTTTATCTCGGTCATGGGCCGTTCTGACGTGGCACGCCAGCAGAACGCTAATTTCCTCGTCTCTGTGCATGCCGATGCGGCTCCTAACCGCAACGCGACGGGGGCATCCGTATGGGTGCTGTCCAACCGTCGTGCTAACAGCGAAATGGCAAACTGGCTTGAGGAACATGAAAAGCAATCCGAGTTGTTAGGCGGGGCAGGTGACGTATTGGCGAACAGCCAGTCGGATCCCTACCTGAGCCAGGCGGTACTGGATTTACAGTTCGGCCATTCCCAGCGTGTCGGGTATGATGTGGCGACTAACGTCCTGAATCAGCTGCAAAGCGTCGGTTCCCTGCACAAGCGCCGCCCGGAACATGCCAGCCTGGGCGTGCTGCGTTCGCCGGATATCCCGTCCATTCTGGTGGAAACGGGCTTTATCAGTAATAACGGCGAAGAGCGCCTGCTGGGCAGCGACAATTACCAGCAGCAGATTGCCGAAGCGATCTACAAAGGCCTGCGCAACTATTTTGATACGCATCCGCTCCAGTCTGCACCGCAGGGTGGCGCGGGTCAGACTGCCAGCGCCGTCTTACCGGGCGAGTCGACCTCGACCAACTAAGGAGATTTCATGCCGATTCAGGTTCTGCCGCCGCAGCTTGCGAACCAAATCGCCGCCGGTGAGGTGGTGGAGCGACCTGCGTCGGTAGTGAAAGAGCTGGTGGAGAACAGTCTCGATGCGGGCGCGACCCGCATCGACATTGATATTGAACGCGGCGGCGCGAAACTCATTCGGATCCGTGATAACGGCTGCGGCATCAAAAAAGAGGAACTGGCACTGGCGCTGGCGCGTCACGCCACCAGCAAAATCGCCTCTCTCGACGATCTCGAAGCCATTATCAGCCTCGGTTTTCGCGGCGAAGCGCTGGCCAGTATCAGCTCCGTCTCCCGCTTAACGCTCACCTCCCGCACTGCAGAACAGCCTGAAGCCTGGCAGGCTTACGCCGAAGGCCGGGACATGGACGTGACGGTGAAACCCGCTGCGCACCCGGTGGGCACCACGCTGGAAGTACTGGATCTCTTCTACAACACCCCCGCGCGGCGCAAGTTTATGCGCACCGAGAAAACCGAATTCGGCCATATCGACGAAATTATTCGCCGCATCGCGCTGGCGCGTTTCGATGTCACCATCAACCTGAGCCATAACGGCAAGATGATGCGCCAGTACCGCGCCGTGGCGCAGGGTGGACAGAAAGAGCGCCGCCTGGGCAGCATCTGCGGTACGTCATTTCTGGAACAGGCGCTGGTCATCGAGTGGCAGCATGGCGATCTGACCCTGCGCGGCTGGGTGGCGGATCCAAAAGCGAGCAGCGCGGCTTTTGCTGAGATCCAGTATTGCTACGTGAACGGGCGCATGATGCGTGACCGTCTGATCAACCATGCGATCCGCCAGGCGTGCGAGGATAAACTCGGTGCCGGAGAACAGCCCGCTTTCGTGCTGTATCTGGAGATCGACCCGCATCAGGTGGATGTGAATGTCCATCCGGCGAAGCATGAAGTACGTTTTCATCAGTCGCGGCTGGTGCATGACTTTATCTACCAGGGCGTGCTGAGCGTATTGCAGCAGCAGGCCGAGCCGACCCTGCCGTTGAGTGACGTCGAGCCCGCGCCGCGTCCGATTCCGGAGAACCGCGTTGCGGCGGGCAGAAACCAGTTTGCTGAACCGGCTGTCGCCCGCGAACCCACCGCACCGCGCTTTGCATCCGGCGGTTCAGCTCCGCGTGCGTCGGGGGCCAGCTATCCCCATGCCCAGCCCGGCTATCAGAAGCAGGCGGGCGCGGTCTATCGCACGCTACTGGATACCCCGGCTCCGGCGCAGAAAACAGAAGAGGTGGCGCCTGCGGCCTCTACGCTGGAGGGGCATAGCCAGAGCTTTGGTCGGGTACTGACTATCGTCTCGCCGGATGCCGCCCTGCTGGAGCGTGACGGTCAGCTGGCGCTGCTATCCCTGCCGGTGGCCGAACGCTGGTTAAAACAGGCGCAGCTTGCGCCCGGTCCACATCAGGCCTGCGCCCAGCCGCTGCTGATCCCGGTGCGGATAAAAATCTCGGCGCAGGAGACGCAGGTCATCCAGCGCCATCAAAAGGCGCTGGCTGAAATGGGCATCGAAGTGGTGACCGAAGCGCACCATGTCACGCTTCGGGCGGTGCCTTTACCCTTACGCCAACAAAATTTACAAAACTTGATTCCTGAACTGATAGGCTACCTGGCGCAACAAACGACGTTTGATGCCGCCAACACCGCGCAGTGGATCGCCCGCCAACTGGCCAGCGAACATTCTACGTGGAGTATGGCGCAGGCGATCACGGTGCTGGCGGAGGTTGAACGCCTTTGTCCGCAGCTGGTGAAAGCCCCGCCGGGCGGTTTGTTGCAACCTGTAGATCTACAAACGGCTAAGAACGCCCTGAAAAATGAGTGACTTGAGTAATACCAGCCTGCCTAAGGCGATATTTTTGATGGGGCCAACGGCCTCCGGTAAAACCGCGTTAGCCATTGAGTTACGTAAAGTTTTGCCAGTAGAGTTGATTAGCGTTGATTCCGCCCTTATTTATCAGGGGATGGATATTGGTACGGCAAAGCCTAACGCGGAAGAATTACGCGCGGCACCGCACCGATTACTCGACATTCTTGACCCGGCGCAGGCTTACTCGGCGGCAGATTTTCGTCGCGATGCGCTGGCACAGATGGCAGAAATCACCGCAGCAGGACGTATCCCCCTGTTAGTGGGTGGAACAATGCTCTATTTCAAGGCCTTACTGGAAGGGTTGTCGCCGTTACCCTCGGCTGACCCGGCGGTAAGAGCAAAGATTGAGCAACAGGCGGCAGAGCAGGGATGGGGTGCGTTGCATGAGCAACTGGCGGAAATCGATCCGGTTGCCGCAGCACGTATTCATCCAAATGATCCGCAAAGGCTTTCCCGGGCACTGGAAGTTTTTTTCATTTCGGGTAAAACTTTAACGGAACTGACGCAAACGTCAGGAGAGGCTCTGCCGTATCAGGTGCATCAGTTCGCCATCGCCCCGGCGAGCCGTGAACTGCTCCATCAGCGAATTGAGCAGCGTTTTCATCAGATGTTAGCTTCAGATTTTGAAGCAGAAGTGCGGGCGCTATTTGCCCGTGGAGATTTGCATACGGATATGCCTTCCATTCGTTGTGTGGGTTATCGCCAGATGTGGTCATACATTGAAGGTGAGATTTCACATGATGAAATGGTTTATCGAGGTATTTGCGCCACGAGACAGTTGGCGAAACGCCAGATAACCTGGTTGCGCGGTTGGGACGGTGTTCACTGGTTAGACAGTGAAAAGCCTCAACAGGCGTTACATGATGTATTACAGGTTGTTGGTGATATCGCAGACTGAATGTGTACAATTAAGCCGTATCGTGCGCAATTTTTCAGAATCGCAAGGTTCTAAGTACAAAACAAGCATATAAGGAAAAGATAGAATGGCTAAGGGGCAATCTTTACAAGATCCGTTCTTGAACGCACTGCGTCGTGAACGTGTTCCAGTTTCTATTTATTTGGTGAATGGTATTAAGCTGCAAGGTCAAATTGAGTCTTTCGATCAGTTCGTGATCCTGTTGAAAAACACGGTCAGCCAGATGGTCTACAAGCACGCGATTTCTACTGTTGTTCCGTCTCGCCCGGTATCTCATCACAGCAATAACGCTGGCGGCGGCTCCAGTAACTACCATCATGGCAGCAACGCGCAGGGTTCTTCTGCGCCTGCGCAGGACAGTGAAGAAACCGAATAAGGTTACTGGCTGTTATTTCCATATCGGGGAGCCAGGTTTTCTGCGTTCCCCGCTGATCTTTTTTGAGAGGTTTACGCTTGTTTGACCGTTATGATGCCGGTGAGCAGGCGGTGCTGGTACACATCTATTTTTCGCAAGACAAAGATATGGAAGATCTCCAGGAGTTTGAAGCTCTGGTCTCTTCCGCCGGTGTCGAAGCAATGCAGGTGATTACCGGTAGCCGTAAAGCGCCGCACCCAAAGTATTTTGTTGGTGAAGGTAAAGCAGTAGAGATTGCGGATGCCGTTAAAGCGACTGGCGCATCGGTCGTGCTTTTTGATCACGCCCTGACTCCGGCCCAGGAACGCAACCTGGAACGTCTGTGCGAATGCCGTGTGATCGATCGGACGGGTTTGATTTTAGACATTTTTGCTCAACGTGCACGTACCCATGAAGGGAAATTGCAGGTTGAGCTGGCGCAGTTGCGCCATCTGGCGACGCGCCTGGTGCGCGGCTGGACACACCTTGAAAGACAGAAAGGCGGGATTGGTTTGCGTGGCCCGGGTGAAACCCAGCTCGAAACCGACCGTCGCTTGCTGCGTGGCCGTATAACGCAGATCCTCTCCCGGCTGGAAAAAGTTGAGAAGCAACGTGAGCAGGGGCGCCGCTCCCGACAGAAAGCAGACATTCCGACAGTGTCGCTGGTCGGTTATACCAACGCCGGTAAATCCACCCTGTTTAACCAGATCACTGAGGCCCAGGTGTATGCCGCAGACCAGCTGTTTGCGACCCTGGATCCGACGCTGCGCCGCATTGATGTGACGGACGTCGGTGAAACCGTGCTGGCGGATACCGTTGGGTTTATCCGTCATTTGCCGCACGATCTGGTGGCCGCATTTAAAGCCACCCTGCAGGAGACCCGCCAGGCGACGTTGCTGTTGCACGTGATTGACGCCGCGGATGTACGTCTGCAGGAAAACATTGATGCAGTGAATATCGTGCTGGAAGAAATTGACGCGCACGAGATCCCGACGCTGCTGGTGATGAACAAAATCGATATGCTCGATGGCTTCGAGCCGCGTATCGACAGGAATGAAGAGAACATACCGATTCGGGTCTGGCTTTCTGCCCAGACCGGTGTCGGTGTACCACTGCTTTTCCAGGCTTTAACAGAACGTCTTTCCGGTGAAGTGGCTCAGCACACGCTGCGTCTGCCACCCGAGGAAGGCAGACTGCGCAGCCGTTTTTATCAGCTTCAGGCGATAGAAAAAGAGTGGATGGAGGATGACGGCAGCGTGGGGATGCAGGTGCGTATGCCGATCGTTGACTGGCGTCGCCTCTGTAAACAAGAACCTGCGCTGGTCGACTACGTCGTCTGACCGGAAAGGAGATGCCTGAAGGTTTTTCCCTTTGGGATACCCAAATCGTCATGGATGCTTCGGCATGCAGGCGTTTGAAGGTATATCACCGCATAACAAATATGGAGCACATACATGGCGTGGAATCAGCCCGGTAATAACGGACAAGACCGCGACCCGTGGGGGAGCAGCAATAATCAAGGCGGCAACTCCGGGGGAAATGGCAACAAAGGTGGTCGCGAGCAGGGGCCACCCGATCTGGATGATATCTTCCGCAAGCTGAGTAAAAAGCTGGGCGGTCTTGGCGGTGGTAAAGGCACTGGCGGCGGTACGGGTCAGGGGCCACGTCCTCATATGGGCGGTCGTGTGGTCGGCATTGTTGCGGCGGCAGCCGTGATTATCTGGGCTGCCAGCGGGTTCTACACTATCAAAGAAGCCGAGCGTGGTGTTGTCACCCGTTTTGGTAAATTCAGCCATCTGGTTGAGCCAGGCCTGAACTGGAAACCAACCTTTATCGATGACGTTACTGCGGTGAACGTTGAGTCGGTGCGTGAACTGGCGGCGTCCGGCGTGATGCTGACGTCCGATGAAAACGTCGTGCGCGTTGAGATGAACGTGCAGTATCGCGTGACCGATCCACAGCACTATCTGTTTAGCGTGACCAGTGCCGATGACAGCCTGCGTCAGGCTACCGACAGCGCCCTGCGTGGCGTGATCGGTAAATACACCATGGACCGTATTCTGACCGAAGGTCGTACCGTTATTCGTAGCGATACCCAGCGCGAGCTGGAAGAGACCATCCGTCCATACAACATGGGTATCACCCTGCTGGACGTCAACTTCCAGGCTGCTCGTCCGCCGGAAGAGGTGAAAGCGGCGTTTGACGATGCGATTGCTGCCCGTGAAAACGAACAGCAGTACATCCGTGAAGCGGAAGCGTACATCAACGAAGTTCAGCCGCGTGCAAACGGTCAGGCACAGCGTATCCTCGAAGAGGCGCGCGCCTACAAGACTCAGACCATCCTCGAAGCTCAGGGTGAAGTGGCGCGTTTTGCGAAGCTGCTGCCTGAATATAAAGCCGCACCGGAAATCACCCGCGAGCGTCTCTATATCGAGACCATGGAGAAGGTGCTGAGCCATACCCGTAAGGTACTGGTGAATGACAGCAAAAATGGCAACCTGATGGTTCTGCCACTGGATCAGATGCTGAAAGGCGGTAACGCCGCTGGCGCGAAGAATGACACCAGCGGAGCGAATAACCTGCTGCGCCTGCCACCGGCGTCTACAGGCAACTCCAGCGCAAATACCACCTCTTCTTCAAACGATGGTGACATCATGGACCAACGCCGCGCCAACGCGCAGCGTAACGACTACCAGCGTCAGGGGGAATAACGATGCGTAAGTCAGTTATTGCGATCATCATCATCGTGCTGGTCGTGCTTTATACCTCTATCTTTGTCGTCAAAGAGGGTGAGCGCGGAATTACCCTGCGTTTTGGCAAAGTCCTGCGTGACAGCGAAAACAAACCGCTGGTTTACGAGCCGGGTCTGCACTTTAAGATCCCGATGATCGAATCGGTTAAAACTCTGGATGCCCGTATCCAGACGATGGATAATCAGGCCGATCGCTTCGTGACCAAAGAGAAGAAAGACCTGATTGTCGACTCGTACATTAAGTGGCGCATCAGCGATTTCAGCCGTTACTACCTGGCGACCGGCGGCGGTGACGTCTCCCAGGCCGAAGTGCTGCTGAAACGTAAGTTCTCTGACCGTCTGCGTTCTGAAATTGGTCGTCTGGATGTGAAAGACATCGTTACCGACTCCCGTGGTCGTCTGACTCTGGAAGTGCGTGATGCGCTGAACTCCGGCTCTGCAGGCACGGAAGATGAAGTGACCACTCCAGCAGCTGACGACGCAATCGCCAAAGCGGCTGAGCGTGTTCAGGCTGAAACCAACGGCAAAGTGCCGGTGATCAACCCGAACAGTATGGCCGCGTTAGGTATCGAAGTGGTGGACGTGCGTATCAAGCAGATCAACCTGCCGACCGAAGTGTCCGAAGCGATTTACAACCGTATGCGCGCTGAGCGTGAAGCGGTAGCCCGTCGCCATCGTTCACAGGGTCAGGAAGAGGCTGAGAAGCTGCGCGCAACCGCAGACTATGAAGTGACGAAAACGCTGGCAGAAGCGGAACGTCAGGGTCGTATCCAGCGTGGTGAAGGTGATGCCGAAGCCGCGAAACTGTTCGCTGATGCGTTCAGCCAGGATCCGGACTTCTACGCCTTTATCCGTAGCCTGCGTGCCTATGAAAGCAGCTTCCAGAGCAATCAGGACGTTATGGTGCTGAGCCCGGACAGCGATTTCTTCCGCTATATGAAATCACCGACGACCAGCCGCTGATTTTAAACGCGTGAAAAATAAAATGGCGCCTCTGTGAGGCGCCATTTTTTATTCGGTTCCGTGTTGAATCAGTTACCTAACCATTTATTCAGCAGGCCGCCGATAACCGGCAGATTTGCCAGCGTTGTTTCAATGGTACCGCCTAGAGATGAACCCAGCGATTTACCCATATTAGCCCCTAACTCCGGTGCCAGAGTGGCAAGGTTCACCGTGCCTAACAGCGGAATTTCAATGTTTAGCATGTCTCCGCCCATCGACCATGCCGCAGCACCCAGTTTGCTGCCGAAAGCGGCCAGTTCATCCTGCAACCATCCCGCACCGCTGACACATTCCAGTTCAAATTGTGTTAATTCTTTCATGATAATCATCCTAATTATGCAGTTATAAGGCGTCTTTGACTAAGAACGCGCAAAGATACTGGCAATATTTAAAATGTTCAGCAATACCAAGCGTTTATGAATTTTATTTCATTGTTCGCTTCACATGAAGGCGTTACATGAAGCGTTAATTTCTGTAAGTGAAATAGCAAGATGAGGGACGGTTACCCGGGACGTTTGCGGGATGCATGGCCTCTCTTGTGATGAAAAGCGGCTCTTCACACAAGATGTTGAGGTAATCGTTTAACAGGCGATGAAGCCACCAATTTCGCCGAAATTTGTATACAAAAAAAGCTGAACATCATCAAAACCGATGGTAGAATCCATTTTTAAGCAATCGGTGATTTTGAAAAATGGGTAACAACGTCGTCGTACTGGGCACCCAATGGGGTGACGAAGGTAAAGGGAAGATCGTCGATCTTCTGACTGAACGTGCTAAATTTGTTGTACGTTATCAGGGTGGTCACAACGCGGGCCATACTCTCGTAATCAACGGTGAAAAAACCGTCCTCCATCTTATTCCATCAGGCATTCTTCGTGACAATGTGACCAGCATCATCGGTAACGGTGTTGTGCTGTCTCCTGCTGCGCTGATGAAAGAGATGAAAGGCCTGGAAGACCGTGGCATCCCGGTTCGCGAACGTCTGCTGCTCTCTGAAGCCTGCCCGCTGATCCTCGACTACCACGTAGCGCTGGACCTGGCACGTGAAAAAGCGCGCGGCGCGAAAGCGATCGGTACCACCGGTCGTGGTATCGGCCCGGCTTACGAAGATAAAGTTGCTCGTCGCGGTCTGCGCGTTGGCGACCTGTTCGACAAAGCGACCTTTGCTGAAAAACTGAAAGAAGTGATGGAATATCACAACTTCCAGCTGGTGAATTTCTACAAAGTTGACGCTGTTGACTACCAGAAAGTGCTGGACGATGTGATGGCGGTTGCCGACATCCTGACCGGTATGGTTGTTGATGTCTCCGATCTGCTGGACCAGGCGCGTCAGCGTGGCGATTTCGTCATGTTCGAAGGTGCGCAGGGTACGCTGCTGGATATCGACCACGGTACCTATCCGTACGTAACTTCCTCTAACACCACCGCAGGTGGCGTGGCAACCGGCTCTGGCCTGGGCCCACGTTATGTGGATTACGTTCTGGGTATCATCAAAGCTTACTCCACGCGCGTGGGTGCGGGTCCGTTCCCGACCGAGCTGTTTGATGAAACCGGCGAGTTCCTCTGCAAGCAGGGTAACGAGTTTGGCGCGACCACCGGTCGTCGTCGTCGTACCGGCTGGCTGGATGCGGTTGCTGTGCGCCGTGCGGTGCAGATCAACTCCCTGTCTGGCTTCTGCCTGACCAAACTGGACGTCCTGGACGGCCTGAAAGAAGTGAAAATCTGTGTTGCCTACCGTATGCCGGATGGCCGCGAAGTGACCACCACTCCGCTGGCAGCTGACGACTGGCAGGGCATCGAGCCGATCTACGAAACCATGCCTGGCTGGTCCGAAACCACCTTCGGCGTGAAAGAGCGTAGCGGCCTGCCGCAGGCGGCTCTGGATTACATCCAGCGCATTGAAGAGCTGACCGGTGTGCCGATTGATATTATCTCTACCGGCCCGGATCGTTCTGAAACCATGATTCTGCGCGACCCGTTCGACGCATAATGATGGTTTTGCCCGGCGGCGCTGCGCTGTCGGGCCTCTATAACCCATCACAGGCCGGATAAGCTATGCGCATCCGGCTTTTTCTTTCTCCTTCCCGCCTTTCAGTTCAAATAAATTAGCCGCCAACTATCTGGCTGGTTTATCATCATTAATGAATATCTCTGCGGATATACCGCGATTTACCCTTTTCCTGAGGTTGATGTGCAGTTAACAAGTTTCACCGATTACGGCTTACGCGCGCTGATTTACATGGCGTCGTTACCCGATGGGAAGATGACCAGTATCTCTGAGGTGACAGAGGTGTACGGTGTGTCCCGTAATCATATGGTCAAAATAATCAATCAACTTAGCCGTGCCGGATACGTTGCTGCCGTCCGCGGGAAAAATGGCGGCATCCGCCTCGGTAAACCGGCACAGAGTATTCGTGTTGGCGATGTGGTACGTGAACTGGAGCCGTTGACTCTGGTGAACTGCAGCAGTGCGTTCTGCCACATTACCCCTGCCTGTCGTCTGAAACAGGCACTTTCTAAGGCCGTGCAAAGTTTTCTCATGGAGCTGGATAACTACACGCTGGCCGATTTGGTTGAAGAGAATCAACCGCTTTATAAATTATTGCTGGTGGAATGAAGAAAATTTCCACCGGAGATGACAACGGAGGAACCGATATGTCACAAGATCCTTTCCAGGAACGCGAAGCTGAAAAATACGCTAATCCTATCCCAAGCCGCGAGTTCATCATTGAACACTTAACCAAACGCGAAAAACCCGCTAACCGTGAAGAACTTGCCGTTGAATTAAACATTGAAGGCGAAGAGCAAATTGAAGCCCTTCGCCGCCGTCTGCGCGCGATGGAGCGTGACGGACAACTGGTCTTTACCCGCCGTCAGTGCTACGCCCTGCCAGAACGTCTCGACCTGCTGAAAGGCATAGTAATTGGCCACCGCGATGGTTTCGGCTTCCTGCGCGTCGAAGGCCGCAAGGATGACCTGTACCTCTCCTCTGAACAGATGAAGATGTGCATTCACGGCGACCAGATCCTGGCCCAGCCGCTGGGTGCCGATCGTAAAGGCCGTCGTGAGGCGCGCGTGGTGCGCGTGCTGGTGCCGAAAACCAGCCAGATCGTGGGCCGCTACTTCACCGACGCCGGTGTCGGTTTTGTGGTGCCGGACGACAGCCGCCTGAGCTTTGACATCCTTATTCCGCCGGAAGAGGTGATGGGGGCGCGGATGGGCTTTGTGGTGGTCGTAGAACTGACCCAGCGTCCAACCCGCCGTACCAAAGCGGTCGGTAAGATTGTTGAAGTGCTGGGCGATAACATGGGCACCGGCATGGCCGTGGACATGGCGCTGCGCACCCACGAAATTCCGTACGTCTGGCCAAAAGCGGTTGAAGAGCAGGTTGAAGGTCTGAAAGAGCAGGTGCCAGAGTCGGCAAAAGCGGGCCGTGTGGATCTGCGTAGCCTGCCGCTGGTCACCATTGATGGCGAAGACGCCCGTGACTTCGATGACGCCGTCTACTGCGAGAAAAAACGCGGCGGCGGCTGGCGTCTGTGGGTGGCGATTGCGGATGTGAGCTATTACGTGCGCACGGGTACGCCGCTGGATGGTGAAGCGCGCAACCGCGGTACCTCGGTTTACTTCCCGTCGCAGGTTGTGCCCATGCTGCCGGAAGTGCTCTCTAACGGCCTGTGCTCGCTCAACCCGCAAGTTGACCGTCTGTGCATGGTGTGTGAAATGACCATCTCCACCAAAGGGCGTTTAACCGGCTACAAATTCTATGAAGCGGTGATGAGCTCCCATGCTCGCCTGACCTACACCAAAGTGTGGCATATGCTGCAGGGCGATCAGGATCTGCGTGAGCAGTATGCGCCGCTGGTGAAGCACATTGAAGAGCTGCATAACCTCTATAAAGTGCTGGACCAGGCGCGTGAAGAGCGCGGCGGGATCTCATTTGAGAGTGAAGAGGCGAAGTTCATCTTCAACGCCGAGCGCCGTATCGAGCGTATCGAACAGACCCAGCGTAACGATGCGCACAAGCTGATTGAAGAGTGCATGATCCTGGCCAACATCTCCGCAGCACGCTTCGTTGAGAAGGCCAAAGAGCCAGCGCTGTTCCGTATTCACGACAAACCAACCACCGAAGCCATCACCTCCTTCCGTACCGTACTGGCGGAGCTGGGTCTTGAGCTGCCGGGCGGTAACAAGCCAGAGCCGCGCGATTACGCCGAGCTGCTGGAGTCCATCAGCGATCGCCCTGACGCCGAAATGCTGCAAACCATGCTGCTGCGTTCGATGAAGCAGGCGATCTACGATCCGGAAAACCGCGGCCACTTCGGCCTGGCCTTGCAGTCTTATGCCCACTTTACCTCGCCGATCCGTCGTTACCCGGACCTCTCCCTGCACCGTGCCATTAAGTATCTGCTGGCGCAGGAGCAGGGTCACAAAGGCAATACCACGGAAACCGGTGGCTACCACTACTCCATGGAAGAGATGCTGCAGCTGGGCCAGCACTGTTCAATGGCGGAACGCCGTGCGGATGAGGCGACCCGTGATGTTGCCGACTGGCTGAAGTGTGACTTCATGCTGGATCAGGTCGGGAACGTGTTTAAAGGCGTGATTGCCAGCGTTACCGGCTTTGGCTTCTTTGTACGCCTTGATGAACTGTTCATTGATGGTCTGGTTCATGTTTCCAGTCTGGATAACGACTACTACCGCTTTGACCAGGTCGGTCAGCGTCTGATTGGCGAATCGGGCGGGCAAACCTATCGTCTGGGCGATCGTGTGGAAGTTAAGGTGGAAGCCGTCAACATGGACGAACGTAAGATTGATTTCAGCCTGATCTCCAGCGAACGCGCGCCGCGCAATGTGGGTAAAACCGAGCGCGAGAAAGCGAAGAAAGGGGCTGCCGGTAAAACCAGCGGCAAACGTCGTCAGGCCGGGAAGAAGGTGAACTTCGAGCCGGACAGCGCGTTCCGGGGCGAGAAAAAGCAGAAGCCGAAGGCCGCGAAGAAAGAAGCCAGAGCCGCGAAAAAGCCGTCGGCCAAAAGCCAGAAAATCGCCGCCGCGACCAAAGCGAAGCGCGCAGCGAAGAAAAACAGCGCTGAGTAATACCTCCCTCTAACCCCTTCCAGCCGGAAGGGGTTATTCTTTTTAGCCGTAAGTCATTCCACAACAGAATAGATATTTCCCCGCTCCCCCTTTATTTCCTGCTTAGTTATTTTTCAGGAATCGTTATTTATTAATTTTGATTAGCCATCTCAGGACGATGTGTATAGTGAATTTCACTGACGTTTAAATGAATTCATTTCCTGCTTTGCAAGGAGCATATATGCATCTGGCTCGTTTCCCACGTATCTCTCTCGGCCATTTTCCCACGCCACTCGAACCGCTGGAAAATATATCCCGCTTATTAGGTGGACCAAAAATATGGATTAAGCGAGACGATGCTACCGGCCTGGCAACGGGCGGAAATAAAACGCGCAAACTGGAGTTTCTGCTGGCCGATGCCGTGGCGAAAAAAGCCGACGTCATCATTACCCAGGGGGCTACCCAATCTAACCATGTGCGCCAGACCATCGCCGGTGCCGCGCGTCTGGGATTACAGGCCAGGGCCCTGCTTGAAAAGCGGGTGACGGATTTTGGTGAGGATTACCAGCGCTCGGGTAACGTCCTGCTCGATCATCTCCTGGGCGGCGAAATCGTTGCCCATCTGCCTGCCGGCACCGATATGCAGCAGGCGATGGAAGAGTACGCGGCCACCCTGCGCGAGAAGGGGCATAACCCCTATGTCATCCCGGGCGGCGGCTCTAATCCCATCGGTGCGCTGGGTTACGTGGCCTGCGCCGAGGAGCTGCTGTATCAGTCGTCCGAGCGTCGTCTGCGCATCGACCATGTGGTGCACGCCACGGGCAGTACCGGTACCCAGGCGGGATTAGTGGCGGGCTTCACGGCCACCAACAGTCACGTGCCCGTACTGGGCATCAGCGTGCGGGCACCCAAAGCGAAGCAGGAAGAGAACGTCTGGAACCTGGCTTCCCGCACTCTTGAGCTGCTGGGCGTGCCGGGCGAGCTGTCGCGGCATGCGGTCGTCGCCAACAGCGACTATGTGGGTGATGGCTACGGCTTACCGACCGAAGGCACGCTGGAAACGCTGACGCTGCTGGCGCGCCACGAGGGCATTCTGCTCGATCCCGTCTATTCCGCAAAAGGGATGGCGGGGCTTATCGACCTGATCCGTAAAGGCCATTTCCGTCAGGATGAGAACGTGGTCTTTATCCACACCGGCGGCGCGGCAGGGCTGTTTGGTTATCGCCAGGTACTTGAGCATGTCTGAGCCGTTTTTGCTCGGCGTGCTGGGGGGCATGGGGCCGCTGGCCACGATCGACTTTCAGCGCCGGCTGCTGGAGGCCACGCCCGCCCGGAGCGATCAGCAGCAGCTGCCCTCGGTGGTCTGGAACGTGCCGCAAATTGCGGACCGGCAAAAAGCGCTCGCGGGTACCGGCCCTTCACCGCTGCCGCAGCTGATCCACGGCATTCGGGTGCTGAACCAGGCGGGAGCGAGCCATATTGCCATCCCCTGTAATACCGCGCACCACTGGTATGACGCGCTCAGCGAGGCGAGCGACGCCCCCATTTTGCATATCGTGGATGCCACGCTGGCCGCGCTGGAGCAGGAGGCGAATACGCCGCAGCGGGTAGGGATGATTGCCACCAAAGGCACGCTGGACGCCGGCTGGTATCAGCAAAAACTGGCGGCCCGGGACATTGAGGTGGTTGAGCCGACGCCCGAAGAATTATCGCAGTGGTTTGTGCCGGGCTGCTATGCGGTTAAACGCGGGGCGCTAAAGGAAGGGGGCGAGCTGCTGGTGCAGCAGGCACTGGCGCTGTTTGCACGCGGTGCGCAAAAGTTGATTCTGGCCTGCACCGAGGTGCCGGTTGCGCTCCAGGCGGTTAACGCGCCTTTTCTGCATTTAACCTTCGATCCGGCCCAGGCGCTGGCGGAGCGATGTTCGCAGTTATGGCAAGCGAATTAATTACCACTATTAAAAACCGTATTATTTCACAGGAAAATAAAATGAAGAAAAGTCTCTGCTTATTAATTGCAGCGGGTGGTTTATGGGCAAATTTCAGTTATGCCGACACGCCTGCTGAAGTTCGCGTGGCATTCAGCGGCGGTTCCCAGGTATTAATGCTGGCAAAAGCCGATGGCTCGCTGGATAAAGCGTTAAACAGCAAAGTGAAATGGGTGCAATTTGCCTCGGGTGCCGACGCATTAAATTATTTCGCCAGTAACGCCATTGATATTGCCAACTTTGGCTCAAGCCCGGCGACGGCGGGGATTGTCAGAAAGCTGCCGGTGGAAATTATCGGCGTCTCAGGCGTCATCGCCAGCTATGAGCGCCTGATTGGTAAAGACGGCATTGCCAGCATCAAGGATATCGAAGGAAAACGCGTGGCCTATCCGCCAAACTCCACCGCGCAGTATGCGCTGGAGGCGGCGATCAGCGTCAACAAACTCGACCGCAGCAAGATTACCCTGCTGCCCCTGCGCCCGGCGGAGATGGTCGCCGCCTGGAAACGCGGTGATATCGATGCGGGTTACGTCTGGGCACCCTTTGCCCAGGAGCTGGAGTCCTCCGGCGGGCATCAGGTGTTTGCCACCAAAGACCTGCAGAAAGATGGCTATCTGATCTACAACAACTACGTGGTGCGTAAAGCCTTTGCCGAGCAGTACCCGCAGGCGGTGACCGCTTTCCTGCGCGTACATCAGCAAAAAGTCGACGAGTTTAAGAAAGACCCGGAACGCGCCGCCGCGATTGTCGCCAAAGAGGTCGGGGCACCGGTGACCACCGCCGCCAATACCCTCGGCGGCCTGGAGTACCCGACGCTGGCACAGCAGGGCACCGCGGACTGGCTGGGTAACGGTACCCAAACCACCGACAGCGGCATTGGCAAAGCGCTGACCAAAACCTCCAGCTTCCTGGCGGGCATCGGTGAGATCCGCAAACGCGATATTCCGGCCAACTGGGATACGGCGATTGAGTCACGCTACATTCGCGACGCGGCGGTAGCAGCGCAATGAGATTGAGTCACCATATCGCCATCAGCGTCCTGTCGGTGGCGGTTTTCTTTATTGTCTGGCAGGTGGCGGCCATGCGGCAGTGGGTGGATCCCCTGCTGCTGCCCTCGCTCACCGATATCGGTCTGACCACTGAAGAGCTGCTGGCCGATGGCTACCGGCAGGTGCCGCTGTGGGAGCATATCGCGGTCAGCCTGGCGCGTGCGCTTAGCGCCTTTGCCGTCGCCATCGTCATTGGAATTCCGCTGGGGCTGCTGATGGGGCTGTCGGACGGCCTTGCCGCCGTGCTCAACCCGTTTGTGCAGTTCCTCCGCCCGCTGCCCAAAATCGCGCTGATCCCGCTGGCGGTGGTGTGGCTGGGCATTGGCGAAGCCTCGAAATTCTTCCTGATCTTTATCGCCACCTTTCTGAGCGTGGTGGTGGGTGCCGCCGCGGCGGTGGATCGCATTGGCCGCTCGCGGATCCGCGTGGCGCAAACCTTGGGCGCTTCGCGTCAGCAGATCTTTCTGCGCGTGGTGCTGCCAGATGCCCTGCCGGACCTTTTCACCACCGTCAGGCTGTCGATTGGTATCGGCTGGACGTCGCTGATTGCGGCGGAGATGGTGGCGGCCAGTTCTGGCCTCGGCTGGATGGTGATCAACGCCAGCTCCTATCTGCGCACCGATATCGTCATGCTCGGCATTTTACTGCTGGGCGGCATTGGCTACGTTCTGGATCTCTTACTGCTGGGGCTGCAGCGGCTGATTGTGCCCTGGGCGGGGAAAGAATAATGAGTGCTATCACGCTGGAAAATGTTTCGCTCTCCTTTGCGGCGAAACCGCAGCCCTTCAGGGTGCTGGAGGATATCAACCTTTCCCTGAGCAAGGGGGAGTTCGTGGTGCTGCTGGGGCCGTCAGGCTGCGGTAAGTCCACCATTCTGAACCTGGTGGCCGGCTTCAATAAGCCGGATCGCGGACGGGTGGTGGCGGGTGGGAAACCGGTGCGCGAGCCGGGACCGGACCGCGGGATGATCTTCCAGCAGCCGAATCTGTTCCCGTGGCTGTCGGTGCTGGAGAACGTCACCTTTGGCCCGCGCCTCGGTAAACACCGCAAGGATGAGACCAACGCCCAGGCGCAGGGCTGGCTGGAGCGCGTGGGGCTGAAAGGATTTGAGCATCACGCCCCCTGGCAGCTGTCCGGCGGCATGAAGCAGCGCGTGGCGCTGGCCCGGGCCTGGCTGCCGGAGCCGGAAGTCCTGTTGCTGGATGAGCCTTTTGGCGCGCTGGATGCGCAAACCCGTCTGATGATGCAGGAGCTGCTGCGTGAGGCCTGGCTGTCCACCGGCACCACGCTGCTGTTTGTCACCCACGATGTGGAAGAGGCGCTGTTCCTCGCCGACCGCATTCTGATCATGTCGGCAAAACCCGGAAAAATCGTCGAAGAGATCGTCCTGCCGTTCGGGCGTGAACGCGATATCGAAACCCTTGCCGGGCACCCGCGCTACGGCGAGATCAAGCATCACGTCCTGCACCGGGTGCGCCAGGAGGCAAAGCGGCACTTAGGTTAAACGCAATTCCCGGTGTCGGGAATGAATCAACTGTCATCACTGAGGTGGAAGCAATGAGCAACAGCGAATTACGAGACCGTCTTGAAACAAGTATTCAGCAGCACCGGGACGAGTATGTGGCGATCGCCAAAGATATTCACGCCCATCCGGAAACCGGCAACAACGAATATTACGCCAGCAAGCTGCTGACGCAGCTGCTGGAGAAGCACGGCTTTAGCGTCACCCTGAACGTCGCTGGGCACGAAACGGCCTTCTACGCGGTAAAAGAGAGCGGCAAGCCCGGCCCGACCATTGCTTACCTCGCGGAATACGATGCGTTGATCGATATCGGCCATGCCTGCGGGCATAACATTATCGGCGTCACCAGCATCGCCGCAGCGATTGCAGTCGGTGAAACGCTGGCCAGCACCGGCGGCAAAGTGGTGGTGCTCGGCACACCGGCAGAAGAGGGCGGACTGCGGGGTAAAGGGGGGCCGAACGGCAATGTGAAAGCCCGCTTCGTGGAGCACGGTTTCCTGAAGGATGTTGATGTGGCCCTGATGGTGCATCCTGCGGGTAAAACGCGGCTTTCCGGCCCGTCGCTGGCAAACAATCATCTCTATTTCCACTTCTACGGCAAACCTTCCCATGCGGGCAGTTCACCGCATAAAGGCGTTAATGCCCTGGATGCGCTGGTGCTGCTCTACAACGGGATCAGCGTGCTGCGTCAGCAGCTGCCGGACGGTATTCGCGTGCATGGCATCATCACCAACGGCGGCCAGGCCCCGAACGTGATCCCGGAATATGCCTCAGCCCATTACTACATCCGCGCCCACACCCGGGAAGCGGTGCTGGCGCTGGAGCCGCGGATCCGCGCCATTGCCGAAGGCGTTGCCCTGGCTACCGGCACCACCGTCAAAATTGAGCATCAGGTTGGCCCGCGTGATTTCAATATTAACCACACCCTGAACGACGTCCTGCTGGAGGAGTTTACCGCGGCAGGCGAAAACGTAGAGCTGAAAGAGAAAGAGGGGCTGGGCTCCACCGATGCCGGGGATATCAGCCACGCGGTGCCGACGGCGCATCCCTACATCAAGATTGGGCCGGACGATCTGATTGGTCATACCGTGGCGTTTCGCGAAGCGGCTAACTCCACTCAGGGCTACGACGCGCTGGTGACAGGTGCCCAGGTGCTGGCCCGCACCGGGTTGCGCCTGCTGACCGACGCTGCCCTGCTGCAGGCGGCAAAAGACGAATTTGCCGGTCGTGCCGCGACAACCCAGGCCGCTTAATCTTTCTACCGGAGCGACATAATAATGAAAATGCTGTTCTCTGCCGCCGCGCTGATGCTGGCGGCGGTATTACCGCTGGGAAGCGCACAGGCCCAGAGCGTGGATCGCAACGCGACGCTGAACATCGCCTACGGCAACCGGCCGGGCACGCTGGATCCCTATCTGACCACCAACAATGCCACCTCGGATGTGGACAGGCATATCTTCGAAACCCTGTTCACCATCAATGATAAATTCGAGCCCGTGCCTGAGCTGGTGCAAAGTTACACCCTCAGCGACGATCGCAAAACTTACACCCTTGTGCTGCGCGACGGGATCCACTTCCACGACGGCCAGCTGTTGACCGCCGATGACGTAGTGGCCTCCATGAACCGCTGGCTGACGGTCTCCACCCAGGGGAAAGCCAACCTGCCCGGTGTGCAGTTCAGTAAGGTGGATGACAAAACGGTCAGCTTTACGCTGGCGGCCCCGTCGCTTATCACCCTCAACGTGCTGGCCGATGTGAAGAACATCGCTGCCATTATGCCAAAGCGCATCATTGATGCGGCGAACAGCAGTAGTAAGCCCGTCACCGAGCTGGTCGGCACCGGCCCCTACAAGCTGGCCGAGTTTAAGCCGGGGGACTATCTGCATCTGACCCGCTATGACCAGTACCAGTCCCGCACCGAGCCTGCCAGCGGGCTGTCGGGGCAGAAAAAGGCGGACGTGAAAGATATCTGGTTCCGCTACATCACCGACGAATCCACCCGCCTGGCGGGGGCGATGACCGGCGAATACGATCTGGTGTTCCAGCTGCCAAAGGACAATATCGATACCCTGAGCAGCGCGCCGGATCTGTCGCTGTTCCAGCCGCAGAGCGGCGGGTCGCTGATCACCTATCTGTTCAATAAAAACCAGGGGCCCTTTGCCAACGTGAAGCTGCGCCAGGCGTTTAACCTGGCGCTCGACGTGCATCAGACCCTGCTGGCAGGCTACAGCGATCCGCGCTTCTTCAAAGAGGATCCGTCCCTGGGCTTCCCGGATCAGGTGGACTGGTACAGCGAGGCCGGTAAGCCGTACTGGAACCAGCACAAGCTGGATGAGGCGCGCGCGCTGGTGAAAGAGTCGGGTTACAACGGTGAAGAGGTGGTGATCATCGCCACCAAAGAGTATGCCGAGCTGTATAACCTGGCGATTGTCGCCCAGCAGGTGCTGAAGCAGATCGGCGTCAAATCCCGGCTGGACGTGTACGACTGGCCAACCGTGTTGCAGCGTCGTCAGGATCCGAAAAACTTCGATCTCTGCGCGCTGGAGTTCTCCATGCGTCAGGTTCTGCACCAGTATCCGTTCCTCGATTCACGGGCCAAATTCCCGGGCCTGAGCAACAGCCCGGAGATCGACAGCGTGCTGGATCAGATCAAGCAGGCGCCGTCGCTGAAGGAGGCCAAACCGCTGGTGGATAAATTGAACGTACTGAGCTGGCAATATCTGCCGGTGATCGTGCTGGGACGCACCACGCCGGATGCGGTGGCGATCAAAAACAATGTGCAAGGTTACCAGGATCTGATTGGCCCGATCCTGTGGAACGTTAGCGTAACTAAACCCTGACGGGAGAAGGCGATGAAAAGGTATCTCTTTCACCGCCTGCTGGCACTGCTACCGGTGCTGCTGGTGGTGTCGGTGGTGGTGTTCTGTCTGATTCACCTGGCGCCGGGCGATCCGGCGCTGGTGATTCTGGGTAACGATGCCAGCCCGCAGGATATCGCGGCGCTGCGCCAGCAGATGGGGCTGGACAGGCCGATGCTGGCGCAGTTTTTCAGCTGGTTTGGCGAGGTACTTACCGGCAATTTAGGCCATTCGCTGTTTCTGGATACCAGCGTTATGACCCTCTTTTTACAGCATCTCACCCCCACGCTGGCGCTGGCGCTCTATGCCCAGGCCATCGCGCTGGCCCTGGGTTTAGCGGGCGGGGTGTTGAGCGCCTGGCAACAGGGTAGCCTGCTGGATCGCGCCATTCGCATGCTGGCGACGCTCGGTATGTCGGTGCCGGGCTTTCTGCTTGGCCTGTTCTTGATCTTCTTTTTTGCGGTGCAGCTGCGCTGGTTTCCGGTGGTGGGGTATCGCTCCACCAACGAGGATTTCTGGCTCAACGTCTGGTATTTAACCCTGCCGGCGTTTGCGCTGGGGTTACGTATCGCCGCGTTAATCGCCCGCATGACCCGGGCGGTGATGCTGGATGTGATGCAGGAGCCCTTTATCAGTACCGCCCGCGCCAAAGGGGTGCCCGAGCGGCTGGTGCTGCTGCGCCACACTTTGAAAAACAGCCTGATCCCCATTCTGACCATCTGCGGCGAATCTTTCGCCTCGCTGGTCACCGGCACCATCGTTATTGAGAGCGTGTTTGGCATTCCCGGCGTCGGATCGCTGATCGTGGATTCGATCGAACGACGCGACGTGACGGTGATCCAGGGCGTGGTGCTACTGATCACCGTCTGCTATGTGCTGATCAATCTGGCGGTGGATCTGCTGAGCTATCTGGCCGATCCGCGCCTTTCCGTCGACGGGAGTGAAAAATGATCCTGACCCGCAACCCATCGCTGCTCATCTGGCCTGCGGTGCTGGTGACCATTGTCCTGCTGTCGTTTTTTGCCAGCGCCTTGAGCCCTTACGATCCCTACAGTATCGATCCGCTCAGCCGCCTGAAACCGCCTTCCGCCGGGCACTGGTTCGGCACGGATAACTTTGGCCGGGACCTGTTTGTGCGGGTCGCGCTGGCAGTCAGGGTGTCACTCTCGGTGGGGGCCGCCGTGGCGGTGATTGCGGGCATCACCGGCATGGTGATTGGCCTGCTGTGTGCCTGGTACCGCCCGGTCGACCGGGTATTGATGCGGGTTTGCGACGGTCTGTTTGCGTTCCCGTCCCTGCTGCTGGCGATTGCTATCGTCGGCGTGCTGGGGCCGAATATCGCCAACGTGGTGCTGGCCCTGTCGCTGGTCTATGTCCCGTCGATCGCCCGGGTGATCCGCGGCGCGGCAATGGTGATCAAAGAGAAAAACTTTATCGAAGCGCTGCGGGCGCAGGGGGCAAGCGCCTCGCGCATCATCTGGCTGCATCTGCTGCCCAACGTCATTTCGCCCTTTATCGTGCAGGTCAGCTGGGTCTTTTCGGTGGCGATTCTGACCGAGGCCGCCCTCAGTTTCCTCGGCTCTGGCGTCCCGGCTCCGATGCCGAGCCTCGGCAATTTACTGCTGGAAGGAAAAGCGGTGATCTTTACCGCCTGGTGGATGACCTTCTTCCCCGGCATGGCCATTGTACTGCTGATCCTGGGGCTGAATATCATCGGCGATGACCTGCGTGACAGTAACGATCCGGGGCTGAAACCGCTACCGCGCCGGATGTTACGTCTGTTAAAACAAGGGGGGCGCCATGGCTGAGGCGCTATTGCAGGTGAATAATCTTGAGGTTAGCTTCGCCACCCGCCAGGGGATCATCTCCCCGGTGCGCGGCGTCTCCTTCCATGTGCAGGCTCACGAAACCCTTGGCATTATCGGCGAATCGGGCTGCGGCAAGAGCGTGACCGCCCAGGCGGTGATGGGGCTGCTGTCGCCGCGCACCAGCCGGGTGGAGGGCGACGTGGTGCTGGCGGGCAACGCGCTGCACCGGCTGTCAGCAAAAGCGCGTCGGCAGACGAGCGGACGTGACATGGCGATGATTTTTCAGGACCCGCTGGCCAGCCTGAATCCGGTGATGACGATTGGCTATCAGATTGATGAGAGCCTGCGGCTGCATACGACGCTCAATCGCCCGCAGCGTCAGGCGAAAATCCTCTCGCTACTCGCCCAGGTCGGCATCCCCGATCCGCTGCGCTGTGCTGACTCCTGGCCCCATGAACTCTCCGGCGGTATGCGCCAGCGGGTGATGATTGCCATGGCTCTTGCCACCTCGCCGTCGCTGCTGATTGCCGATGAACCCACTACCGCGCTGGATGCGACCATTCAGGCGCAGATCCTCGACCTCCTCGATGAGATCAAGCATGAAACCGGGATGGGGATTGTGATCATCACCCACGACCTGAGCGTGGTGGCGAGGCTATGCCAGCGAGTGGTGGTGCTGTACGCCGGTCAGGTGGTGGAAGAGACGGATGTCTGGACGTTGTTTGAACGTCCCCGTCACCCTTACACCCGCGCGCTGCTGGCGGCTCGCCCGTCAGCAGACCATACGCCCAAAACGGCCCTGGCAGAAATAGGCGGGCAGGTGCCTTCCCTCCACGCGCTGCCCTCGGGCTGTACCTATGCCGATCGCTGTCCGCTGGCGCAGCCGCGCTGCCGGGCAGAGGCCCCCGGGCTGCGGGCCCTCGGTGGTGAAAGCCACCAGGTTCGCTGCTGGCGGGCCGAAGAGACAGGAGCCATAAGATGACGATCCCCTTACTGAGCGTGAATCAGCTCTCGAAAACCTTTCAGCGGCGGGGACAGTCCGTACCTGCGGTAGACGGGGTGAGCTTTACCCTCAATGCCGGCGAAACCTGGGCGCTGGTGGGAGAATCCGGCAGCGGGAAAAGTACGACCGGACGGCTGGTGCTGGGCCTAACCCCAGCGAGCGGGGGCGATATTCAGTTTGAAGGACGCTCGCTGGCCGGGTTAAACGCCGCGGGATGGCGCAGTGTGCGGCGGGACATGCAGATGATTTTTCAGGATCCGCTCTCGTCCCTCGACCCGAAGCGCACCGTTGGCTACAGCCTGGAAGAGCCGCTGATAATCCACGGCATCGGCAATCGCAAGGCGCAGGTGGGAGAGATGCTGGAGCAGGTGGGTTTACGACCGCAGGATGCCACACGCTATCCCCATGAGTTTTCTGGCGGCCAGCGGCAGCGCATCGGGATCGCCCGGGCGCTGGTCCTCAAACCTAAGCTCATCATCTGCGATGAGCCGGTGTCGGCGCTGGATGTCTCCATTCAGTCGCAGATCCTGAACCTGCTGATGAGGCTCCAGCGCGAATACGGACTGGCCTATCTTTTCATTTCGCATGACCTGAACGTCGTCCGGCACATTGCCGATCGCGTGGGGGTGATGTACCGCGGCAGGATCGTGGAGCAGGGCGACACAGAGCGCATCTTTTCCGGCCCCCGGCATGACTATACGCGCTTTTTACTGAACGCTATTTTGCCTGTACACCCGGTCGCGACAGGCGTTGCGCGCGCGGCGGTGAACGGCTAATGCCGACAGGAGTCGATTTGACCGGCGGGTCGGTTATAATAGGCGCAAGTGACGACATTCACGGCCCCATTTAACCCGGCGCACACCGCCTCACATGAGTACCTTTAATGAGTGAAATGATTTACGGCATCCACGCGGTGCAGGCCCTGCTGGAGCGCGCACCGGAGCGTTTTCAGGAAGTCTTTATTCTGAAAGGGCGTGAAGACAAACGCCTGATGCCGCTGATCCACGCCCTGGAAGCGCAGGGTGTGGTGATCCAGCTGGCGAACCGCCAGTATCTGGATGAGAAAAGCGAAGGTGCAGTGCACCAGGGGATCATCGCCCGCGTGAAGCCAGGCCGCCAGTATCAGGAAAACGATCTGCCGGATCTGATTGCCTCGCTGGAGAATCCTTTCTTCCTGATCCTCGACGGCGTGACCGATCCGCACAACCTCGGTGCCTGCCTGCGTAGCGCCGATGCGGCGGGTGTCCACGCGGTGATCGTGCCGAAGGATCGCTCGGCGCAGCTCAACGCCACCGCCAAAAAAGTGGCCTGCGGCGCGGCGGAAAACGTGCCGCTGATCCGCGTGACCAACCTGGCGCGCACCATGCGTCAGCTGCAGGAAGAGAATATCTGGATCGTCGGCACCGCCGGTGAAGCGGACCATACCCTGTTCCAGAGCAAAATGACCGGCCGTCTGGCGCTGGTGATGGGTGCCGAAGGGGAAGGAATGCGCCGTCTGACCCGCGAGCATTGCGACGAGCTGATCAGCATTCCGATGGCGGGCAGCGTCTCGTCCCTGAACGTCTCAGTGGCAACCGGCATCTGCCTGTTCGAAGCGGTGCGTCAGCGCGGGTAGTCTGTTGTGCCCGGTGGCGCTGCGCTTACCGGGCCTACGGTCCGTGCTTTTGTAGGCCGGGTAAGGCGAAGCCGCCACCCGGCACATACCTCACTCCTCCAGCGACCGCAAATGGTCATCCTTTCTTAACGTCATCAGCGCCACAATACTCACCACCGCCGTCGCCATCACGTAATACGCCGGAATATCCAGGTTCCCCGTCTCTTTTATCAGCCCGGTAATGATCAGCCCCGCGCAGCCCGAGAAGATAGCGTTCGACAGGGAATAGGCCAGCCCCAGCCCGGTATAGCGCACCCGCGTCGGGAACATCTCTGACAGCATGGCCGGCCCTGGTCCTGCCAGCATCCCCACCAGTCCACCGGCAATCAGCACCACAATCGCCTTCACCGCCAGGGTGCTGGACTCCGCCTGCAGGATTTTCAGCAGCGGCAGGGCGAGGATCAGCAGCAGCGCGGCGGCAATCACCATCACCGTGCGCCGCCCGATGCGGTCGCTGAGGATCCCCGACGGGATAATGGTCAGCGCAAAGCCGATATTAGAGATCACCGCAATCAGCAGCGCCTGGTTAAAGCCGGTATGCAGGGCCGACTGCAGATAGGCGGGCATGATCACCAGATAGGTATAACCCGCGGCAGACCACACCATCACCCGGCCAATCCCCATCACAATGGCTTTCAGCGTGTCACGGGTCCGGGCCTTCGCCGCCACCGGCCTGGTTTGCTGCTGCACAAAGCTCGGCGTCTCTTCCATACTCACCCGCAGCCACAGGGCCACCGCCCCCAGCGGCAGGGCGATAAAGAACGGGATGCGCCAGCCCCAGTCATGCAGGGCTTCCGGCGTCAACAGCGCCGAGAGCAGGGCCACGATCCCCGCCCCGGCCAGCAGGCCCAGCGCAACGGTAAAGGACTGCCAGGCACCGTACAGCCCGCGTTTGCCGCGCGGAGCGAACTCGGTCATCAGCGACACCGCGCCGCCATACTCGCCGCCTGCGAACAGCCCCTGCAGGATCCGCAGGCCGGTGATCATCAGCGGGGCGGCAATGCCGATACTGGCATACACCGGCACCAGGCCAATCGCCGCCGTCGCCAGGGTCATCATCACCAGCACAATGATCAGCGTGGGTTTACGCCCGATACGATCGCCGATCCGCCCGAAGACGATGGCCCCTAACGGACGGAAGAAAAAGGCGATCGCAAAGGAGGCGTAGGTGAGGATCAGGCTGGTCAGCCCCGCCTCACCGCTGAGCTGGAAAAAGTTTTTCGCAATCACGGTGGCCAGAAAACCGTACACCGCAAATTCGTACCATTCGATAAAGTTACCAATCGAGCCCGCGACTAACGCGCGCTTATGGGCATCCGGCGCCCGTTGTGTGTGTTGCATTGTTATGCTCTCCATGAGGTGTGAATAAATTATTCACCATAAATGCAGCAAAGAAATTTATTATTCGTTCATTGTGTGACCAGATTCACGCTTGCAGATGGCGAAATTTTGCGCCCGCTTCCGTGCGGCGGCTGCCCGGTCTGTCCATAATTACCTTATTGCCATAGAAGGAGGGATACATTATGCACTGGCAGACGCACACTGTTTTTAACCAGCCTGCGCCACTCACCAACAGCAACCTTTTTCTTTCCGATCGTGCCCTGTGCGAAGCGGTCAACCGTGAAGGCGCTGACTGGGACGCCGAGCTGCTTGCCAGTATCGGCCAGCAGCTGGGAACCGCAGAATCGCTGGAACTGGGCCGCCTTGCTAACGTCAATCCACCCGAGCTGCTGCGCTTTGACGCCAGCGGCTCCCGGCTGGACGACGTGCGCTTTCATCCCGCATGGCACCTGCTGATGCAGGGGCTATGCGCCAACCGGGTACATAACCTGGCGTGGGAGGAGGAGGCGCGCAAAGGGGCCTTCGTCGCCCGGGCGGCGCGTTTTATCCTGCATGCGCAGGTGGAAGCCGGCACGCTCTGCCCAATTACCATGACCCACGCCGCCACGCCGCTGCTGCAACAGGCGTTACCGCGCGCGTTCCACGACTGGCTGACGCCGCTCCTTAGCGACCGCTACGACTCCCATCTTGCCCCGGGGAACCAGAAGCGCGGTCTGTTGATCGGTATGGGCATGACGGAGAAGCAGGGCGGATCGGATGTTCTCAGCAACACCACCCGGGCAGAGCGCTGCAGCGACGGCAGCTACCGGCTGGTGGGGCATAAGTGGTTTTTCTCGGTGCCGCAAAGCGATGCGCACCTGGTGCTGGCCCAGGCGAAAGGCGGCCTGTCGTGCTTCTTCGTTCCGCGTTTTCTGCCTGATGGTCTGCGCAATGCCGTCCATCTGGAGCGGCTGAAGGACAAACTGGGCAACCGCGCCAACGCTAGCAGCGAAGCCGAGTTTCTCGACGCCAGCGGCTGGCTGCTGGGCGAAGAGGGGGAAGGGGTGCGCCAGATCCTGAAGATGGGCGGCCTCACCCGGTTCGACTGCGCGCTCGGCAGCCACGGCCTGATGCGCCGGGCCTTCTCGGTGGCCTTGTATCATGCCCACCAGCGGCAGACCTTTGGTAAAAACCTGATCGATCAGCCGCTGATGCGCGATGTGCTAAGCCGCATGGCGCTGCAGCTGGAGGGGCAGACCGCGCTCCTGTTCCGCCTGGCGCGGGCCTGGGATCGTCGTGACAGTGAGCATGAAGCTCTGTGGGCACGGCTGTTTACCCCGGCCGCCAAACTGACGATCTGCAAAGCGGGGATCCCCTTCGTCGCCGAAGCGATGGAGGTTCTCGGCGGTATCGGCTACTGCGAAGAGAGCGAGCTGCCGCGTCTCTACCGGGAGATGCCGGTCAACAGTATCTGGGAGGGCTCGGGGAATATCATGGGGCTGGACGTGCTGCGGGTGCTGGCGAAGCAGCCTGCGGTGATGGATCTGCTGGCCGATGATTTTGCCGGGGTGAAGGGGCAGGATCGGCACTTCGATCGCAGCTGGCGTCAGCTACAGCAGAAGCTGCGTAAACCTGTGGAGGCACAGGGCAGGGAGATCGCCCGGCAGATCTTCCTGCTGGGCGCGGGGGCGCAGATGTTACGCCACGCCTCACCGCCGGTGGCGCAGGCCTGGTGCCGTGAAATGCTCGACGCCCGCGGGGGATCCCTGCTCAGCGAGCAGGTCCAGGACGACCTGCTGCTGCGCGCCACGGGCGGCGTGGCCTGATCCCTACAGGCGGAACAGGCTGACCAGCTCGGTCAGGTGTGAGCCTTTCTCACGCAGGACCAGTGCCGTCTGTTCACTGCGCGAGACGCGGTCGGCGTTGATATGCGACGCTTCGCCGATATGCGTCATCGCCAGGTTCACCTGACCGATGCCTGCCGACTGCTCCCGGGAGGCATGGTTAATCTCCGTGACCAGCTGATTGATATTGTCGATGTGCGCAATGATGCTCTCCATCGCATGACGGGTCTGTTCCGACAGGGCATGGCCTTCGCTCACCTTGCTGAGCGTATCGCCAATCAGCTGTTCAATCTCTTTCACCGCGTTGGCGCTGCGCGCCGCCAGGGCACGCACTTCCTGGGCCACCACGGCGAAGCCTTTACCGTGCTCGCCCGCCCGGGCGGCTTCTACCGCGGCGTTCAGCGCCAGGATATTGGTCTGGAAAGCGATGCCCTCAATCACCCGCGTGATGGCTTCGATACGTTTCGATGCCTCGCGAATATCATCCATGGTGGCGACAGCATTGCTGACGGTCTCCCCGCCCTGATGCACCGCCCGGGAGGTTTCGCCTACCAGCTGCTGGGTCTGCTCCATGTTGGCCGCATTCTGCTGCACGCTGGCGGCCAGCTGCTCCATGCTGGCGGAGGTCTCTTCTACGCTGCTGGCCTGCTTATTGATCTGCCCGGAGATCTCGCCGGTATCTGCCGCCAGGGCGTTGGTGCCCAGATGGATATCCCCCGCGGCTTCGCGTACCTGCAGCACGATTTTTTGCAGCCCGCCGCCAATGCCGTTGATGGCACTGATCAGCTGACCCACCTCATCCTGACGGGTGGCAGGCAGGGTGGCGCGCAGATCGCCTGCGGCATACTGTTCTGCCAGCCCAATCACATCCTGCAGCGGGCGTGACAGCCAGCGTCGGATTATAAACACGAACAGCATGGCGAAGAGCGCGGACAGAACAACGCCCGCCAGCAGGAAGCGATCGCGCAGGCTGGTGACATCGGCCAGCAGGACGGTTTTATCCACCTCGCCCACGATGGTCCAGTTCCAGCCCGGCAGCGGCGTCCAGGCCATAATCAGCGTGCGACCCTCGGCGCTCTTACGCTCCAGGGTGCCAGATTTATCCCCCAGCAGCTGCTGCTGAACATCGTTCTCCCACATTGGCCGCTGGCCCTCTTCAGCGCTATGGAACAGGTACTGGCCGTGATTTTTGCCATTACTGCGGTCCAGCACAAAGAAATGACCGCTCTCGCCCAGACGGCGGCTGAGGATCTTCTCGCGCATGACGTTCCACGAGTGGGTAATGTCGACCCCGACGAAGATAATGGCGATCACCTGTCCGCCCGCGTCTTTGACCGGCTGATACTGGGTGATATAGCGTTTGCCAAACAGCAGGGCGAGGCCGCGATACACCTCACCTTTGCTGACCACCGCCCAGGCCGGGCTGGCATGGTCCAGTACCGTGCCGATGGCCCGATCACCATTCTCTTTCCGCAGCGAGGTCGCCACGCGGACAAAGTCGTCGCCGCTACGAACAAACAGCGTGGAGATGGCCCCGGTGCGATTCAGAAAATCATCCGGCGTGGCGTTGTTCTCATGGAGTTCCGTATCGCCGCCTTTCAGCAGCGGGACGTTCTGACCGTTAATAGTGCGGGTCTGGCTGGCGTCGAGATTCAGCGGCTGCGGTAAAAAGGTGGTGAACAGGCGGGTATAGCTCTCCACCTCTTCAGTGAGGCTGGTATTGAACATCTGCACCATGTCGACCACGCCGGTGGACTGGTTATGCAGATCTTCTATGGCCAGAGATTCGAGTTTTTGACTGGTGTTATAGCTCAGGAGAAAAGTGAAAAGCAGAAAGAGTGTGGCAACACTCAAGCCGGTAAGCAGCGATAGCTTTGTGCCCAGACCTGCACGGCGGAAAAAGGTGATCATAAATTGCTCATTGTTAAAAAGGTCACGCTTTTCAACGGCAGAGCGGGGATAACATTTATGCGGTTTATGTAACAAAATGTTACAAGAATGTCTCGGGGTAGTAACGACAAGGATAATAGAAGTGTAAAGATTAAAAAGCCACTCTTTTTTAGTGGCTTTTTATTGGCGCTTTTCAGGCGTAGAGAATGGCTTGTACCCGCCAGCGATCAACATGGCTCTCTTCCTGCATAGTTATGATGCGATACCACGACGCTCCCTGTTCATCTGCCTTGAGCGCGATCATGCGCTCTACATCTTGGGGACTCCCTGAGATATCACTCACGGAAATCAGTCCAATTTCATTTAAACCCGTCACGCAATCAGCGCTGGCAAATTCGGCTGACTGTGCGGCAGTACTCACCAGACCGGCTGAGAGTAACAGAGAGGTCAAAGCAAGAGATCGTTTCATCGTCAGCTCCATTTTACGTGTCCCCGGTATCCGCCGGGCAATCCTTCGCAAATAAACTCACTTCCATTGTCATAAGCACGGAGTTTATTGTGGACAGGAAAACGTCTATGGACGCAAAGCAGTGTAAATGTCGTTTAAATACCGCTCGTTATTTACGGTATAAAATGGCCTGCGAATACCATTGTCCGGTCACGATAGTTTCATCGATAAGGACAATGACGTAATAATCTGCCTTCGCGGCGACGGCTTTTGCTTTAATGGCATCTTCCACATCATCGGGAGAGCCTCGCTCAAGTGCGGTGACGGTACCCATCCGTTGTAATCCTTCCGTCTGATTACGACGAATTTCTTGTGGGTGGTCGGCAACCGGTGGTGCAGGCTGTGGCGTGCCTTCCAGGGCACTACACCCGCCCAATACCAGCATCAGCAATAAAGCAGCAAACCTTCGCATAACCATATCTCGTTTCCTGATAGCCATAGTGTAGAACTCTGTTGATTTAGGATTGGGGGAATGTTCCCAAATTGTTAGCTGTGGCGTAAATTTCGAATGAAAATTGTGCGAAAGCGTAATCCAGTTCTCAACATTTTAAATCACCCTTTAGCATGAGGCCCAGTGATGATTGAACTTGAAATACGGCAATTTGGCGACCTTGAGAGTGTACACGCCGTTCCGGCAGGAAAACGGTCTCAACCGCTGCCGGTTGTTATTTTTTATCATGGTTTTACCTCATCAAAGCTGGTCTACAGCTATTTTGCGGTGGCTCTGGCGCAGGCTGGTTTTCGGGTGGTGATGCCGGACGCACCGGATCATGGCGCACGCTTTACAGGAGATGAGCAGGCCCGTCTGGGGCAGTTCTGGCCGATCCTGAATGGCAACCTGACGGAGTTTGCTGCGCTGCGGGATGCGTTGTACCAGGACGGGCTGGTGGCGGATGAGCGCCTCGCGGTCGCCGGAGCCTCGATGGGCGGGATGACTGCACTGGGCATTATGACGCGCCATCCGGCGGTGAAATGCGTGGCAAGCCTGATGGGTTCTGGCTACTTTACCTCGCTGGCCCGCACGCTGTTTCCGCCGCTGCAACCCGGGGCATTTGCGGAAATGGTCTCTCCGCTTGCCGACTGGGAAGTCACGACCGCGCTACCTCGCCTGGCCAATCGCCCGCTGCTGCTGTGGCATGGGGAGCAGGATGACGTGGTGCCCGCCGCGGAGACCTTCCGTCTGCAGCAGGCCTTGCAGCAGGCAGGACTGGACAAAAACCTGACCTGTTTGTGGGAGGCGGGCGTCAAACATCGCATCACGCCGACTGCCCTCGATGCGACGGTGGCGTTTTTCCGTCAGCACCTTTAAACGCGCAGGATTTTCACCCCCTGATCTTCCAGTTTCTGGAGGATCTGTGGGTCGGCGCTTTTACCGGTGATCACCAGGTCAATCTGCTCGGCGCGGCTGAACAACATGCCCGCGCGCTCGCCAACCTTGCTGCTGTCGACCAGCACCACCAGCTTGCCGACCACGTTCAGCATGTTCTGCTCTGCCATCGCCGTCAGCATATCGGTTTTATACAGCCCCTCGGCGGTAAGGCCTTTGCCGCTGGTAAACATCCAGTGCCCGGCATACAGCGTGTTCTCGCTGTCCTGGGGGCTTAAGGTAATGGACTGGCTCTTGTTGTACTGCCCGCCCATGATCACCACGCTTTCGTGCTCCTGATCGATGAGATAGTTGGCCAGCGGCAGGTAGTTGGTGATGATCTGCACCGGCTTGCCGCACATTTCGCGGCCCAGCAGGAAGGCGGTAGAACCACAGTTGATCACCACGCTTTCGCCAGGATTCACCAGTTGGGAAGCGGCCCGGGCAATACGGACTTTTTCGTCGTGATTCTGCGCCTGATGAATATTCATCGGAGACCAGCGCGGGCGCTGTTGGCTGATGGCTTCGGCACCGTTACGGACTTTCTTCAGCTTCCCGCTCTCATCAAGTTTATTGATATCCCGGCGCGCGGTGGCGGGGGAGACGCCCAGCCGGGCAATCACCTGTTCCACGGTGATAAACCCCGTTTGCGCCAGGAGTTCCAGTAAAATTTGATGCCGCTGTGCTTCTGTCATGAGCTATTCCGAAATAAATTGATTTTAAAAGATGATATTTGAAATAGTCTGAAATTACTAAGTAAAAGATGGAATCGCCAGGCGCTGGGCCTGGCGATGAAGGGGTCATTACAGGAATGATTTAAACGGCAGATCTGGCTCAATGGTAAAGCAGTCGTCAAAGCCGCGCGGGTAGTGATACTCAAAATTGTCTTTATCCAGCGGCCAGGTAAACTTGCCGCCCACCTGCCAGATAAACGGCTTAAAGCCATATTTCAGACGATCTTTTTTCATCTCCCACAGCACGCGGATCTCCTGCGGATCGGCCTGGAAGTTAGACCAGATATCGTGGTGGAACGGGATCACCACCTGGGTGTTGAGCGCTTCTGCCATGCGCAGAATATCGGCGCTGGTCATCTTATCGGTGATGCCGCGCGGGTTCTCGCCATAGGAGCCTAGCGCCACGTCGATATGGTGCTCGTTGCCGTGTTTGGCATAGTAGTTGGAGTAGTGCGAGTCACCGCTGTGGTACAGCGTGCCGCCCGGGGTTTTGAACAGATAGTTCACCGCGCGCTCATCCATGCCGTCCGGCAGCACACCGGCTGCCTTCTGGTCGGCCGGCAGGGTAATCAGGGCCGTGCGGTCAAACGCATCCAGGGCGTGGATTTCAATGTCTTTGATTTTCACCACGTCGCCCGGCTTCACTACGATACAGCGCTCTTTTGGCACGCCCCAGCCGATCCAGATATCCACGCAGGTCTGGGGGCCAATAAAGGGGACATCCGGCGCGCAGTTTTGCATCACGGCGGCGGCAACATTCACATCAATGTGATCGTTGTGATCGTGGGTCGCCAGTACGGCATCGATCTGACGAATGGCGAACGGATCGAGGACAAACGGCGTGGTCCGCAGGTTCGGCTGCAGCTTCTGCACCCCCGCCATACGCTGCATCTGATGTCCTTTTTTCATCAGCGGATTACCGTGGCTTTGCTTGCCGGTCCCGCACCAGAAGTCGACACAGACGTTTGCGCCGCCCTGGGACTTCAACCAGATCCCGGTACAACCCAGCCACCACATGGCAAAAGTGCCAGGCGCGACCTGCTCCTGTTCAATCTCTTCATTCAGCCAGGTTCCCCATTCCGGGAAGGTGCTGAGGATCCATGATTCGCGGGTAATAGTGTTCACTTTACTCATTGCCAGACTCCCTCTTCCTCTCATAAGTAATCACATAATGATTCATAGTGATTTATATTGTCACCAATAAATAAGCATTGCAACGCGCATTTTGCATTTCACTCTGCTCTGCGAAGCAGATTCGTGATGCGAAAAGCGCTGCCTTCCATAACCATGGAATCAATTAATCAATTGAAATATAAAATTATATTTTGTTTTCTTGCGTTGAAATGAAAGTCATTACGCTATGCATGGAAATAATTTGCGTGATGCGTCACAAATAATCAAATGCAATCTTGTGGTGATTATTTGTGATTACTAGAGTGGGGGCCTGTTGTACGTGCATTACGCAGCGTACTGCCTTTATCGGAGAGTGTTATGGAGATCCTCTACAGCGTCTTTACCGTCTTTTTCAATCAGGTAATGACCAATGCCCCGCTGCTGCTGGGTATCGTGACGTGTCTTGGCTACATCCTTTTACGCAAGAGCGTCAGCGTCATTATCAAGGGCACCATCAAAACCATCATCGGTTTCATGCTCCTCCAGGCGGGGTCCGGCATTTTAACCAGCACCTTTAAACCCGTCGTAGCCAAAATGTCCGAGGTCTACGGCATTAACGGCGCAATATCAGATACCTACGCCTCCATGATGGCCACCATCGAACGAATGGGCGACGCCTACAGCTGGGTGGGATACGCCGTGCTGTTAGCGCTGGCGCTGAACATTATTTATGTTCTGCTACGCCGGATTACGGGCATTCGTACCATCATGCTGACCGGCCACATCATGTTCCAGCAGGCCGGGCTGATTGCCGTCTTCTTCTATATCGTCGGCTACCCCATGTGGACCACCATCATCTGTACCGCAGTGTTGGTGTCACTCTACTGGGGCATCACTTCCAACATGATGTTCAAACCGACTCAGGAAGTGACCGATGGCTGCGGCTTCTCTATCGGTCATCAGCAGCAGTTCGCCTCCTGGATCGCCTTTAAATTCGCGCCGTACCTCGGCAAGAAAGAGGAGAGCGTGGAAGATCTCAAGCTGCCGGGCTGGCTGAATATTTTCCACGACAATATCGTCTCGACGGCGATTGTGATGACCATCTTCTTCGGCGCGATCCTGCTCTCGTTCGGGATTGACGTTGTCCAGGCCATGGCGGGTAAAACCCACTGGACCATCTACATCCTGCAAACCGGTTTCTCCTTCGCGGTGGCGATTTTCATTATTACCCAGGGCGTGCGCATGTTCGTGGCCGAGCTCTCCGAAGCTTTCAACGGCATCTCGCAGCGTTTGATCCCCGGTGCGGTTCTGGCAATCGACTGTGCGGCAATCTATAGCTTTGCGCCGAACGCCGTGGTCTGGGGCTTTATGTGGGGCACCATCGGCCAGCTGATCGCGGTCGGTATTCTGGTGGGCTGCGGCTCATCGATTCTCATCATTCCAGGCTTTATCCCGATGTTCTTCTCCAACGCCACCATTGGCGTCTTTGCCAACCACTTTGGCGGCTGGCGCGCGGCGCTCAAGATCTGTCTGGTGATGGGGATGATTGAAATCTTCGGTTGCGTGTGGGCGGTCAAGCTCACCGGCATGAGCGCCTGGATGGGCATGGCCGACTGGTCGATTCTGGCGCCGCCAATGATGCAGGGCTTCGCCTCCCTCGGCATCACCTTTATGGCCGTCATTATTTTTATTGCCCTGGCTTATATGTTCTTCGCTGGCCGTGCGCTGCGGGCGGAAGAAGACGCGGAAAAACAAACAGCAGAAGTCTCTGCTCATTAAGGAGTTTCGATTATGACCGTACGTATCCTGGCTGTGTGTGGCAACGGGCAAGGTAGCTCCATGATCATGAAGATGAAAGTGGACCAGTTCTTAACCCAGTCAAACATTGACCACACGGTGAACAGCTGCGCGGTAGGTGAATACAAAAGTGAACTGAACGGCGCGGACATCATCATCGCCTCGACCCATATCGCCGGTGAAATTAGCGTGACAGGCAATAAATATGTGGTGGGGGTACGCAACATGCTGTCGCCCGCGGATTTTGGCCCAAAACTGCTGGAGGTGATCAAAGAACACTTCCCGCAAGACGTGAAGTAAGGAGGCCCTATGAAACTCCGTGATTCGCTGGCAGAAAACCACTCCATCCTGTTACAGGCCGAGGCCAGCACCTGGCAGGAAGCGGTCAAGCTGAGCGTTGATTTGCTGGTTAAGGCCGATGTGGTTGAGCCGCGCTACTACCAGGCCATTCTCGATGGGGTGGCGCAGTTTGGTCCGTATTTTGTGATCGCGCCGGGGCTGGCGATGCCGCATGGCCGCCCGGAGGAGGGGGTCAAAAAAACCGGTTTCGCTCTGGTCACCCTGAAAACGCCGCTGGTGTTTAACCACGAAGATAACGATCCGGTCGATATCCTCATCACCATGGCGGCGGTTGATGCCAACACCCACCAGGAGGTGGGCATCATGCAGATCGTCAATCTGTTTGAAGATGAAGCCAATTTCGACCGTTTACGCGCCTGCCGTACCGAGCAGGACGTGCTGGATTTAATCGATAACGCCACTGCGGCGGCACTCTGAGAGGGAACTGAAATGTCATTACCAATGTTGCAGGTCGCGCTGGATAACCAGACTCTGGCCCACGCTTACGAAACCACGCGTCTTATCGCCGAAGAGGTGGACATCATCGAAGTGGGCACCATTCTGTGTGTGGGAGAGGGCGTTCGCGCCGTGCGCGATCTGAAAGCGCTCTATCCGCACAAAATTGTGCTGGCCGATGCCAAGATCGCCGATGCGGGCAAAATCCTGTCGCGGATGTGTTTCGAAGCCAACGCCGACTGGGTGACGGTGATCTGCTGCGCGGACATTAACACCGCCAAAGGGGCGCTGGACGTTGCCAAAGAGTTTAACGGCGATGTGCAGATCGAACTCACCGGTTTCTGGACCTGGGAGCAGGCGAAAGCGTGGCGTGAAGCCGGTATTCAGCAGGTAGTCTATCACCGCAGCCGCGATGCGCAGGCGGCGGGGGTTGCCTGGGGCGAGGCCGATATCACCGCGGTTAAGCGCCTGGCGGAGATGGGCTTTAAGGTCACCGTCACCGGCGGCCTGGCGCTGGAGGATCTGCCGCTGTTCAAAGGTATCCCGATTCATGTCTTTATCGCCGGGCGCAGCATCCGTGATGCCGCTTCGCCGGTGGAAGCGGCGCGTCAGTTTAAACGTTCCATCGCCCAGCTGTGGGGATAAGGAGCGGCTATGTTAAGCAAGCAGGTGCCGCTTGGCATCTATGAAAAGGCACTCCCTGCCGGGGAGTGCTGGCTCGAGCGGCTGAAACTGGCCCGTTCTCTGGGGTTCGATTTCGTCGAAATGTCGGTGGATGAGACGGATACGCGCCTCTCCCGACTCGACTGGAGCCGCGAGGAGCGTCTGGCGCTGGTGAATGCGGTGGCCGAAACCGGTGTGCGCGTGCCGTCGATGTGCCTGAGTGCCCATCGTCGCTTTCCGCTCGGCAGCGAAGATGATGCCGTGCGGGCGCAGGGGCTGGCGATCATGCGTAAAGCGATTCGCTTCGCCCAGGACGTGGGGATCCGCGTTATCCAGCTGGCGGGTTATGACGTCTATTACCAGCAGGCTAACAACGAAACGCGGCGGCGCTTTCGTGAGGGGCTGAAAGAGAGCGTAGAGATGGCGAGCCGTGCCCAGGTGACACTGGCTATGGAGATCATGGACTACCCGCTGATGAACTCCATCAGCAAGGCGCTGGGTTATGCCCACTACCTCAATAACCCCTGGTTCCAGCTCTATCCCGATATCGGCAACCTGTCCGCCTGGGATAACGATGTGGCTATGGAGCTGCAGGCCGGAATCGGCCATATCGTGGCGGTTCACGTTAAAGACACCCGGCCTGGCGTATTCAAAAACGTGCCGTTCGGCACGGGCGTGGTAGATTTCGAAGCCTGTTTCACCACCCTCAATCACAGCGGTTACTGCGGGCCTTACCTGATTGAGATGTGGAGTGAAACCGCGGAGGATCCGCTGCAGGAGGTGGCAAAAGCCCGGGACTGGGTGCTGGCGCGAATGGCGCGAGCCGGGCTGACGGGAGGCGAAAATGCAGCAGCTTAAACAGCAGGTCTTTGAGGCAAACATGGATTTGCCGCGTTACGGTCTGGTCACCTTTACCTGGGGAAACGTCAGCGCGATTGACCGGAGCCGCGGGCTGGTGGCGATCAAACCCAGCGGCGTGGCCTATGAGACCATGCGTGTGGAAGATATGGTGGTGGTGGATCTCGACGGCAAGGTCGTGGAGGGCCAGTGGCGACCTTCGTCCGATACCGCGACCCATCTGGCACTGTACCGGCGCTACCCCTCCCTGGGCGGCGTGGTGCATACCCACTCCACTCATGCGACGGCCTGGGCGCAGGCGGGGCTGGCCATCCCGGCGCTGGGTACCACCCATGCAGACTACTTTTTTGGTGATATCCCCTGTACGCGGGCACTTACCGAAGAGGAGGTGCAGAGCGAGTACGAGCTTAATACCGGCAAGGTGATCGTTGAAACGCTGGGAGAAGGCGAACCGCTACACACGCCGGGGATCGTGGTCTATCAGCATGGCCCCTTCGCCTGGGGGGAAGATGCCCAGGATGCAGTGCATAACGCCGTGGTGATGGAAGAGGTAGCGAAAATGGCGTGGATTGCCCGCGGCATCAACCCGCGCCTGCAACCTATCGACAGCTATCTGATGAACAAGCACTTTATGCGCAAGCATGGCCCGAATGCCTATTACGGGCAAAAATAAAAAAAAGCCCCCGGGCAGGGGGCTAATAAAGCTATGACAATATTTTCGTTGTTGGCTTTCCTGGTGCTAACGTCAAATCATTACCGATAGATATCAGCGCTGACGTGCATATTGCCGTTGCTGCCCGGTTCACGGGTGAGCATGACGTGATAGTAGCGGGCATCCCGCGCCTCGGCTTCTGCTGTAATGGCTTCTGTCGCTTCGCTTTCGGTAGCGAAGTTGTGGTTGATATAAATGACGCCCAGACTTTGCACATCGTCCATATTTCTGGCCTGTCGGCCGTCAACCTGAATCGCGGCTGTCGCGTTTGCACTGAGCAAAAGCGCAGCCAGAATGGCAAGGTTTATCTTTTTCATGATATGCGCTCCACGACAAACTACGGTGCGACGATAATCACTTCGGGTTTTATCCTCAGAAAGGGTCTGATTAAAGTGTAACCCCTTATCTGGCGGGCATTGGCGACCATTTCTGATGCTGTTGTTCAAAAAAACGTCGCGATCGCCCGTGAGCCATAGTAAATCACCCACTTAGACGAGCTTTGCGCTTTGTGCGAATTATTTGCGCAATCAGCTTGAGTTTCCGGGGGGGCGCAAGTATTATGACGCGTCAATTTTTCAGCCGACCTTTAACACGTTCCTTGCCTCCCCGGGCCTCGGCTGACCCAGACAGGAGGCTGAATAATCCGTAAGGAGCAATTCGATGCGTCATTACGAAATCGTTTTTATGGTCCATCCTGACCAGAGCGAACAGGTTCCGGGTATGATCGAGCGCTACACTGGTGCAATCACTGCAGCAGAAGGCACGATCCACCGTCTGGAAGACTGGGGCCGCCGTCAGCTGGCTTATCCGATCAACAAACTGCACAAAGCTCACTACGTTCTGCTGAACGTTGAAGCTCCGCAGGAAGCGATCGATGAGCTGGAAACTAACTTCCGCTTCAACGATGCCGTTATCCGCAGCATGGTTATGCGTACCAAAAACGCAGTGACCGAAGCATCTCCGATGGTTAAAGCGAAAGACGAGCGCCGTGAGCGTCGCGATGATTTCGCAAACGAAACCGCAGATGATTCTGATGCTGGGGATTCTGAAGAGTAATTTCTGATGACCAACCGTCTGGTGTTGTCCGGTACCGTGTGCAGGACCCCCCTTCGTAAGGTCAGTCCATCAGGAATTCCTCACTGCCAGTTCGTGCTTGAGCATCGTTCAGTGCAGGAGGAAGCCGGGTTTCACCGGCAGGCGTGGTGCCAAATGCCCGTTATTATTAGCGGACACGAAAACCAGGCCATTACTCACAGTATAACGGTCGGCAGTGCAGTAACGGTTCAGGGGTTCATTTCTTGCCACAAGGCAAAGAACGGTCTGAGCAAAATGGTTCTGCATGCCGAGCAGATTGATTTGATAGATTCTGGAGACTAGCCATATGGCACGTTATTTCCGTCGTCGCAAGTTCTGCCGTTTCACCGCGGAAGGCGTTCAAGAGATCGACTATAAAGATATCGCAACGCTGAAAAACTACATCACCGAAAGCGGTAAGATTGTCCCAAGCCGTATCACCGGTACTCGTGCAAAATACCAGCGTCAGCTGGCTCGCGCTATCAAACGCGCTCGCTACCTGTCCCTGCTGCCGTACACTGATCGTCATCAGTAATCGGGCACGGTCCATTAATACGACTTTAAGAGGATAAGGTAATGCAAGTTATTCTGCTTGATAAAGTAGCAAACCTGGGCAGCCTGGGTGATCAGGTAAACGTTAAAGCGGGCTACGCTCGTAACTTCCTGGTTCCACAGGGTAAAGCTGTTCCTGCTACCAAGAAAAACGTAGAGTTTTTCGAAGCACGTCGTGCTGAACTGGAAGCCAAACTGGCTGACGTTCTGGCGGCTGCTAACGCTCGCGCTGAAGAAATCAACGCACTGGGCACCGTTACCATCGCGTCTAAAGCTGGCGACGAAGGTAAACTGTTCGGTTCCATCGGTACCCGCGATATCGCTGATGCAGTAACTGCAGCTGGCGTTAAAGTGGCTAAGAGCGAAGTTCGTCTGCCGAACGGCGTTCTGCGTACCACCGGTGAGCACGAAGTGGACTTCCAGGTTCACAGCGAAGTCTTCGCTAAACTGGTTGTTAACGTTGTTGCTGAGTAAGTAATTACTCGTCACCACGTCGAAGCGCCGGCCTTATGCCGGCGTTTTGCTTTTTAACGCGACCTGTCCCACCTTTTTGCCTTGTATGGTAGCTATTCCCGCTGCAATCTCTGATAATAAAATGAAACGCCATTTTACCTTCGAGATTTGCTATGGACGCCGTGCTGCCCACGCCGATTTTTGCCCGTAAAAACATCGTTTTCGCCAGCGCGACGCTGTGCTGTTTGCTATGGGGAAGCTCCTATCCCGCGATTAAAAGCGGTTACGAACTCTTTCAGATCGCCACCAACGACATCTCATCAAAGGTCGTCTTTGCGGGTTACCGCTTTGTCTTCGCTGGCCTGCTTTTGCTGCTGCTGGCCCTTGCCCAGCGCAAGCCGATCGGTCGACTTAGCCCACGGCAGTTTGGGCAGCTAACGGTGCTGGGCCTGACGCAGACGGCTATCCAGTACACCTTCTTTTATATCGGCCTCGCCTACACCACAGGTGCCAAAGGGTCGATCATGAACGCGACCGCCACCTTCTTCAGCGTTATGCTGGCGCACTTCATCTATCAGAACGACAGGATCAGCTACAACAAAGCCCTCGGTTGTATCCTCGGGTTTGCCGGGGTGATGATCGTTAACTTCAACAGCGGACTGCAGGACTTCCACTTTGTCTGGAACGGTGACGGGTTTGTGGTGCTGGCGGCGTTTATCCTCTCTGCCGCCACGCTGTACGGCAAACGCATCTCTCAGACGGTCGACCCGATGGTAATGACCGGCTGGCAGCTGGCGATAGGTGGGGTAATGCTGGTGGTGGGAGGCTATATCACCGGCGGTACGCTGGCCGTTCCCAGCGTCAAAGCGGCGGCTATCCTTGGTTATCTGACCCTGCTCTCTTCGGTAGCGTTCGCGCTCTGGAGTCTGCTGCTGAAGTACAACCGCGTCAGCATGATTGCGCCATTCAACTTCCTGGTGCCGGTAGCCGGAACCGTCCTCTCGGCCATTTTCCTCGGGGAGAATATCCTTGAGATCAAATATGCTGTGGCGCTGGTGCTGGTCTGTTCGGGGATCTGGTGGGTCAATAAGGTGAGTGGAAAACAGGCCCGGTAAGCATCACGCCACCGGGCGAACTGTTATCTGGCGCGGATAAAGCTGCCGTCAGACTGACGGGTAAACAGCACCTGCTGGCCGTTGCCGCTGTCAATGGTCAGCCCTGTCACCACGCCACTCGCGTTCTGGCGGATCTGCACCATCTGACCGTTTTGCAAATTGCTCAGCGGCTTGCCTGCGCCTTCAACCTGCGCCATCGCATAGACGTCGGTCGGCGGCAGGTTGTGATCGCGGAACAGCTGCGCCATCGTTTTACCCGACTCGACACGGTAGGAACGCCACTGCTGTTCGATGCCAGGCACCGGCTGCGACTGTACAGGCGCGGCGGCCTGCTCCTGCGGCTGCTCTTCCTGAATCGGCTCCGGCTCGACCGGGGCAACCTGACCCGGATCGTTTGACGGGGAAACCAGCTGCGTCTGCATCGGCTGCGCGTCTGGCTGCGGTTGCGTCTGTGAGCGTAAATCAAGCTCGGCATCCCGACGGACAGGCGCCGTCGCGCTGTCGTCAGCGCCTGGCAGCAGAAAACCAACGATAACCATCAGCGCACCGATGATAATGCCTCTGCGGTGCAGGGGCGGCAGCGGGTCCATGATGCGAAAGTTGTCTGGCGCATGCCAGATTTTCGTCAGGGTAGGTTTTAATTCAAATGGCCCGGGCATGGCTCTCCTCCTGCTCCGCGTCTTTTTTCCTGTCCCGAGAAGTATAGTTTGCTAACTGCCTGATGAACATTGCAAAGCCGGCTTCCGTGACACACATTCGGGAAAAATCCAGATAGTCTCTATTGTTTCCGTTTCATCGCAATTTGTCATCTTTCCATAAGACAAAGTTTTACCGGATGGAAGGTGGCTGTTATGCTGCCCGCTACTTTAAATGTGATGGAAGGAAATCCCATGACCACCCCGACTTTTGACACAATCGAAGCGCAGGCAAGCTACGGTATTGGTTTGCAGGTAGGACAGCAGCTGAGCGAATCAGGTCTGCAGGGTCTGTTACCGGAAGCGCTGGTGGCGGGTATCGCCGATGCGCTGGAAGGTAAGCATCCAGCTGTTCCGGTTGATGTGGTTCACCGCGCGCTGCGCGAAATCCACGAACGTGCTGACTCCGTGCGTCGTGCGCGTTTTGAAGAGATGGCCGCAGCAGGCGAGAAGTTCCTCGAAGAGAACCGTGAGCGCGAAGGCGTGAACAGCACCGAAACTGGCCTGCAGTTCCGCGTGATCAATCAGGGCGATGGCGCAATCCCGGCGCGTACCGACCACGTTCGCGTGCACTACACCGGTAAACTGATCGACGGCACCGTGTTTGACAGCTCCGTTGCCCGCGGCGAACCGGCTGAATTCCCGGTAAACGGCGTGATCCCAGGCTGGATCGAAGCGCTGACCCTGATGCCGGTTGGCTCCAAATGGGAACTGACTATTCCTCAGAACCTGGCCTACGGCGAGCGTGGCGCTGGCGCGTCCATTCCGCCATTCAGCACCCTGGTCTTTGAAGTCGAGCTGCTGGAAATTCTGTAATCCCGCGCTTTTTCCTCTCCCCGACGGGGGAGGGGAAATCAGTTAAAAAACCTATAGTTATGCGCTAATCAACAGATTATCTTGCAAATGATCGCATTAAGTGTATTTTTGTGAGCTGTTTTTGCGTTGCTTAAGTGATATGACACTCACTTTCAACATATTGTTAACATAATATTTAAATCATAGTATTCATCCCGCCGATTCTTACCTAATATCGATGAGTCCTTAATCGGGGCCGTCGCTTTTCGACGTAATAAAGGGCCAGAAGAGCCTAAACAACACAGGTAGTCACAACAGGAAAACATCACATGGTAGATCAGGTAAAAGTCGTTGCCGACGAAGAGGCACCGTCTGAACAGTCGCTACGGCGCAATCTCACAAACCGTCATATTCAGTTAATCGCCATCGGCGGTGCCATTGGTACCGGGCTGTTTATGGGGTCAGGCAAAACCATCAGTCTTGCCGGTCCGTCGATCATTTTTGTCTATATGATCATCGGCTTTATGCTCTTTTTCGTGATGCGTGCAATGGGTGAATTGCTGCTCTCGAATCTGGAATACAAATCCTTTAGCGACTTTGCCTCCGACCTTCTCGGGCCGTGGGCGGGTTACTTTACCGGCTGGACCTACTGGTTCTGCTGGGTGGTCACCGGGATGGCCGACGTCGTCGCCATTACGGCCTATGCGCAGTTCTGGTTCCCCGGACTGTCGGACTGGGTTGCCTCGCTGGCGGTGATTGTCCTGCTGCTAAGCCTTAACCTTGCCACCGTAAAAATGTTCGGTGAGATGGAGTTCTGGTTCGCGATGATCAAAATCGTCGCCATTGTCGGCCTGATTGTAGTCGGCCTGGTGATGGTGATGACCCACTTTACCTCCCCGAGCGGCGTTGAAGCCTCGTTCGCCCATCTGTGGAACGACGGCGGCTGGTTCCCGAAAGGGCTGAGCGGATTCTTTGCCGGCTTCCAGATTGCGGTCTTCGCCTTCGTGGGGATTGAGCTGGTGGGGACGACTGCCGCTGAAACCAAAGATCCGGAGAAGTCTCTGCCGCGGGCGATTAACTCGATTCCCGTGCGTATCATCATGTTCTACGTCTTCGCGCTGATTGTCATTATGTCGGTCACGCCGTGGAGCTCTGTGGTCCCAACCAAGAGCCCGTTCGTGGAGCTGTTCGTGCTGGTGGGTCTGCCGGCTGCGGCGAGCCTGATTAACTTCGTGGTGCTGACCTCTGCGGCCTCGTCGGCCAACAGCGGCGTGTTCTCCACCAGCCGTATGCTGTTCGGCCTGGCGCAGGAAGGGGTGGCGCCGAGCGCGTTCGCCAAGCTCTCTAAGCGTGCGGTACCGGCAAAAGGGCTGACCTTCTCCTGTATCTGCCTGCTGGGCGGCGTGGTGATGCTCTACGTGAACCCAAGCGTGATTGGCGCATTCACCATGATCACCACGGTGTCAGCGATCCTGTTCATGTTCGTCTGGACCATCATCCTGTGCTCGTACCTGGTGTACCGCAAACAGCGTCCGCATCTGCATGAAAAATCGATCTACAAGATGCCACTGGGCAAGCTGATGTGCTGGGTCTGCATGGCGTTCTTCGTGTTTGTACTGGTACTGCTGACTCTGGAAGAGGATACCCGTCAGGCGCTGATCGTCACGCCGCTGTGGTTTATCGCCCTGGGGCTGGGCTGGCTGTTTATCGGTAAGAAACGGATGGCAGGCGTGCGTTAAGTCTGTTGCCGGGTGGCGCTAGCGCTTACCCGGCCTACGTTCGAGGTCGTTGTAGGCCCGGTAAGGCGAAGCCGCCACCGGGCTTTTTTTATTCCCCGGCCAGCGCCCGTGGGAACAGCACGTTATTCTCGAGGCTGATGTGCTCCATCAGGTCGTCGATCATCTCGTTAATCCCGTTATACATTGCGCGCCAGGTGGTGCAGGCATCCGCAGGCGGAGTCACGTTATTGGTGATGTGTTTGATCACTTCCACCAGCTCACCGGCGTCGTCATGTTCGCTTTCCATCACGCTGATCGGCCCCATCGCCTGGCTACCCATCCCCTGTTTGATCATCGGGAACAGGATCTGCTCCTCTTTCATCATGTGGCTGGAGAGCTCTTCGTGCAGCATGGTCAGGTTCTTTGCCAGGCCGCGCGGAACAGAGGCTTTCTCCGCATGGACGCGCTCAACTTTGGTCGCCTGCAGTATCAGTTCCGGCAGCTGTTCCCGGTGGCGGTCATGGTAGCGGACGATGATGTGATTGATGATTTCGCCCAGCGCCACGCTGCGCCAGTCTTTTTCCAGCGGTTGCTCAGCCAGTTTCGCCAGCTCAGCTTCGATGAGGTCCAGATCCAGTTCCTTACGCGATGCCGCACGCGCCAGGGTTTGCTTACCGCCGCAGCAGTAATCCATATCGTATTTACGAAACAGCGCAGAAGCGCGTGGGATGGAGAGCGCCAGCTCGCCTAATGGTTGGTCGCGGAAGGCCATGGTGGTTACCTCATCGTTATTTGATAAGATGTATTTTAAATGCATCTTTAAGGTGAGGATATAACCCTTTAGGAGCAGGGAGTAAAAAGGTAGGGAATTCACAAAACTTTCTTATGTTTTAACTTGCTGAATGGATTTGATTATTTCCGAAAAATAGTCTGGTTAGACCACGAAACGTTAAATAACACGCCTTCGCTGCCGATATGTCCTCCACAGACAATGTCCTGCACATAAGGTTAAGAATGTTTAAACGGATTAAAGTAATCACCCTGTTAGTTTCGGTACTGCTGGTGCTCGGCCTGATGCAAATCATCGCCGCGACGGTTTTTATCAATGCCCTGAACAACGATAAAGACAATTTCACCGTCTCCCAGCTGTCCAGCCAGAACGTGGCAGAGTTTACCGACGCGTGGATCAGCCTGAACCAGGCGCGCGTGACCCTTAACCGCGGCATGCTCCGTCTGCAAAGCAGCACGGCGACCGAGATCAACGGCACACAGCTGGGTGAGCTGGTCACCGCCGGGAAAGCCCGGCTGGCCGAAGCGCAGGAGCACTACGACAAATATTACGCCCTGCCGGAAACCCCGGGGCTGGACGAGAAGCTGGCCGATCGGCTGGAAGAGCAGTACCGCGCTTACCACACCACGCTGACAAACATGAACGCGCTGCTGGCCCAGGGCAAGCTGGACGATATGTTTAAGCAGAATGCCGAGCAGAAGCAGGTGGCAATGCAGGCGGTGTACCGCGAGTGGCGTGAAGCGCAGGCGAAGCTGGCCAACGCAGGCATCACCGATAACGAGAACGACTACCAGCGTATCCTGTGGATCCTTTCGGCCATTATGGTGATTGTGGTGGCGGTGATTGTCGCCAGCTGGATCGCTATGCGCAACGTGCTGCTGAAGCCGCTGCATGAGGTGATTGCCCATATTCGCGCCATTGCCGCAGGCGATCTGACGCAGCCGATCGATGCTCAGGGTCAGAATGAAATGGCGCTGCTGGCGCATAACGTTCACGAGATGCAAAAGGCGCTGGCCAACACCGTGGGGGTGGTCCGCGATGGAGCGGATACCATCTTCACCGGTGCCGGTGAAATCTCCGCAGGGAGTAACGATCTCTCTTCCCGCACCGAGCAGCAGGCGGCCTCCCTGGAAGAGACCGCAGCCAGCATGGAGCAGCTGACCGCTACCGTGAAGCAGAACGCCGATAACGCCCGTCAGGCGTCACGCCTGGCGCTGGACGCTTCTACTACCGCCAAGAAAGGCGGCAACGTGGTCGAAGGCGTGGTGCGTACCATGGACGAGATTGCCACCAGCTCCAGCAAGATTGCCCAGATCACCAACGTGATCGATGGCATCGCCTTCCAGACCAACATTCTGGCGCTGAACGCGGCGGTAGAAGCGGCGCGTGCCGGTGAGCAGGGGCGTGGATTTGCGGTGGTGGCAGGGGAAGTGCGTACGCTGGCCCAGCGCAGCGCCCAGGCCGCAAAAGAGATTAAAGGCCTGATTGACGACTCTGGCGCGCGCGTCAGTGCGGGTTCCGCGCTGGTGAATGAAGCCGGGGCGACGATGGCGGAAATCGTCAGCGCCGTCACCCGCGTCACCGACATCATGGGCGAAATCGCATCCGCCTCGGATGAGCAGAGCCGCGGGATTGACCAGGTGGGTCAGGCGGTAGCCGAGATGGACCGCGTCACCCAGCAGAACGCCTCGCTGGTTGAGGAGTCTGCGGCGGCGGCGGCGGCGCTGGAAGAGCAGGCGGCACGTCTGAACGAGGCGGTAGCGGTGTTTAAGATCGTTCACGGCCAGGCAGCTAAAGCGGCGCCGGTGAAAACCTATACCGCAAAAGCGAAACCGGTGCTGGCGACAACCGACGCTAACTGGGAAACCTTCTGACAGATGCCGGGTGGCGGCTGCGCCTTACCCGTATATGGACACCTCCCGTTATGCAAGCCATTCTGCATTTGTGTAACGGGAGTAAGATGCTTTCGTATATCCGGCCTCTCTTCCGGCACCGTCGTGCCCGG